>JBOHXX010000088.1:0-10965 GCA_050737675.1 Pseudoxanthomonas sp. | reverse complement strand
GCACCACGGCCGCCCCGCGCCCGCCCTGGCCGCGGACCTGCGCCGTGCGTTTTCCGGCATCGTCGCGGGCAACGTCAAGGAAGACGGCATGCGCCGCATCGAGCAATTCGGCCCGTTCGAGATCCACGGCGACCCGGACATGATGCAGGCCCTGGACGAATTGCTGCGCGCCTTCGTCGAACAACGACGCATGAAGATCGCGGGGGAATACCAGCCTTGTTATCGCGTGCTGGCGTGATAGTGGCAGCCTCACTGCACGCACTCACGGGGTGAAGTACCCCCCTCCCTTGCGCAGCAGGGGAGGGGGCAAGCAAATCCCCCGGGACTGATTTCCTAATCCGCCATTGGCAACACGATGCTTGCCGTGTACACACCATCCGCGGCTGAAGTTTCCACTCGTCCCCGGCCGTGGGTAAGCGCATCCACGCGCGCCCGTACCGAGTTCAGGCCCACTTGGTGACCAATATTGCTCCGGGAATTTTCCGCGGGCATCGGGTTGCGCACGGTGATGCGGACCACTCCCGGGCCGGCCGCAACCTCGATCTCGATCGTGCCGCCCGCGGGTCGGGGTTCCACGCCGTGGCGGATCGCGTTTTCGACAAGCGGCTGGATGGACAGGGCAGGGGTATCGACCGGGGGGATCGTTCCGGGAAGTCGCCACTCCACGAGCAGCCGCTCCCCGAAGCGCAGTGATTCAATCTCCAGGTAACGTCGCACAAGATCCAGTTCGTCTTGCAACGCGATTTCGCGCGGCCCGGCGAGGGCCGCACGAAACAGATCGGCCAGGTCCAGCAGCAATTGCTCCGCATCGCCCGGCCTCTGGCGGATCAGGGCGGCACCCGTGTTCAGGGTGTTGAAGAGGAAATGTGGGCGTATGCGGGCCTGCAACGCCTCCAGTTCGGACTGTTTGGCCAGCACCGCAAGCTGGCGCGCGCGCCAGTGGTTCTGGAAGGCAGCAAGACCGAGTAGTCCGACCGCGAGCGTAATCCCGGTGAATTGCAGGAACAGCGTTTGCCATCCGCCACCGGCCATCGGCCAGACGCCACGGAGCAGTAACCAGACGCTGCCAGTCACCAGCCAGGTTGATGCCACCAGCAAGCCCAGGACGGTATAGGCAACATAGTGGGCCTGGAGGCGGCGCAAGGGACGCCGCAACAGATAGAGGCCGCCCAGGGCGAGTAGCGACACCCATTGGATGACCATGGACGTGAGCGCGAAATAGATGAAGCGGTCACGGTCAACGCCCGGTGCCAGTGTAAGGACCAGCGCAAGCCCTTCGCCGGCCAGCACCACCCACATGATCACGCGAGCCTGCCACAGGGTATCGAGGGGGGTGGGCGTGACCGGTTTGGCGAATCTCGTCATCGGGGCGGAATAATAAAGCGGCTCAGGTGGGCATCATGCCCTGAGGAGGTCGCGTATGGCGGTTCGCGGCCGCTAAAGGCCTCCGCGTGGCCGTCTATCGGCTGCCGTATGGAACTTTCCGTAGCCAGAGCCTAGGGTGTCCTAATCGCTGACTTGGGGAAGCTGGCATGCATGGTGGTAACTGCTTTTCGCAGCGCAGGCGCGCAGGATCGGTCGTACGGTCGCCGGTCGGCTTTACGCTCATCGAATTGCTGGTGACCATTTCCGTGGCAGCCATCCTGATTGCGCTCGGCACCCCCAGCTTTATTGCCATCGTCAACAGTAACCGGCTGGCTGCCCAATCCAACGAAGTAGTCGCGGCTTTGCAACTGGCAAGGGTAGAGGCAGTACGTCAAAACCGACGGGCTATTGTTTGCGGAAGCACGAATGGGACCACGTGCAATGGCGTATCCACGGCATGGAACACTGGCTGGATAACCTTCCTGGACATGGACGGCAATGGGGCTCCCGCTGCAGCGGAAGTCATCCGCGTCAGTACGGTTAAGGCTCCCCTGCAAGTACGAAGTGGAGTGGCCAGTATCTCCTTCCGCTCTGACGGCATGGCGCATGATTCGGCCAATGACAGCTTGGTGAATACCACGGTCACGGTGTGTATTCCCACTGCGCGTCCAGTGATGAACCAGCGAGTGGTCGGCCTTGGCTCTGGTAGCCGCATATCCACTGCGTCGGCAAATGGCGCTGGTGCGTGTCCGTAATCCTTACAGAGGTAAGACCTGCATGTCCAGGCAGTTGAAACATTACTCGCAGCGACGCTTCCATCGGGGCGTCGGTCTGATTGAAGTCATGATCGCGGTGCTGATCATGGGTATTGGCTTGCTTGGCATCGCAGCGATGCAGGCAACCGCATTGCGCAACAACCAGAGCGCGCTCGAGCGCACCCAGGCCACCATCCAGAGCTACTCCATCCTGGATGCGATGCGCGCCAATCGCGACGTTGCCCTGGGCGGTGGCTATAACCTGGCCAAGACGTGCGCCGCACCGGCCACCGGTACTCTGGCGCAGACCGATCTCAGCCGCTGGATAGGATCGCTCAGGACTACCTTGGGCAACAACGATGGCAGCTGCGGAACCATCGCCTGCAATGGCGACACTTGTACCGTTACCGTCCAGTGGGACGACAGTCGGGCAGTGGACGGACGCGATGCGCAGGGAGTTGAAGTCAATAGCGGCGCAGAACGCCAAGTCATCACCAGGGCCCGTCTATGAAGCGCACGCTTACTTTGAACGTGGCTTCCCGTCGCCTCGCCCGGGGCATGACCCTGATCGAGCTGATGATCTCGCTGGTACTGGGATTGCTGGTGGTTGCCGCCGCGATCGGCATCTTCATGTCAAACAAGCGGGTTTTCCGCTCTACCGAAAATCTCAGTCGCTTGCAGGAAAATGCGCGCGTGGCCTACGAATTGATGGCGCGCGAGATACGTGAGGCAGGCGGTAATCCGTGTTCGCGCAATTTGCCCATAGTCAACGTCCTCAATAATCCCACCTCCAATTGGTGGAGCAATTGGGGCGATGGTGTCCATGGTTACGACAATACGCAGCCATTCGCTGGCGCTGCGTTTGGTAGTGGGGCGGGTGGTCGGGTATCCGGTACCGATGCGATTGAGCTGCGTTCGGGTGCGCCAGGCGAGGTCACGGTGATAGACCACAAACCCAACTCAGCTCAGTTCAAGGTCAATACCAATGACCATGGCCTGGCCGATGGCGACATCGTAATGGTCTGCGACTTCGTGCAGGCATCCATATTCCAGATCACTAACGCGCAGGATGGAATCAACAATACGGTTGTCCACAATACGGGCACAGGTACGCCTGGCAACTGCAGTAAAGGCTTGGGCTGGGCCGATCCTCCCGTTTGCACGACCAACGGCACGCCATACGCCTATGGGCCCAATTCGACCATCGCCCGCTTGCGCGCCACTGCCTGGTATGTCGGCAACAACGGTCGCGGCAGTAGGTCCCTGTACCAGAGTTCGATCCGCAATAGCGGTGGATCGATCTCCACCTTGAACCAGGAAATCACCGAAGGGGTGCAGGACATGCAGATCCAGTACTTGCTACCTACGCCCGGAGCCACGGGTTACGTGGATGCGGCGAGCATCACCGACTGGCCCAAGGTTTCCGCCGTGCGCATCGTGCTGACCATGCAGGGTTCGGACAACGTGGGCACGGATGGCGGCAAACTTGTCCGCCAAGTGGAGCATGTGGTCACCTTGCGGAACCGTAACCTATGAGAACTCGCATGCTTGCGCCTACCGCCAGCAGACAGCAGGGAGCTTCGCTGCTGGTCGTGCTCATCCTGCTGCTGGTCATGACCCTGCTGGGGCTGGCGATACTGCGCAGCACCCTCATGCAGGAGCGCATGAGCGCCAATCTGTACGATCGCAGCCTGTCGTTCCAGTCGGCAGAAACCGCGCTACGGGAAGCGGAAGCGAGGATAAAGCAGTCCGAGTTGTCGGGGGTCCGGTTGGGGTTCGATTGTTCGGTAGTAGGCATGATTTGCCCGTCCATTCCCACGAACGCGTTGTCGGGCGCCGCCTGCAGCGGCGGGAAATATTGCTGGACCACCATGTCCGCGGGGAACCAGGTTCTTTCCGCAGGCATGGTCCCGCAGTACTACATCGAATACATGGGCAAGTACACCAACGAAGATGACCTGGGATTGGCCAGCAGCGCCAATGCCAACCAGTATGGCGGCGGCGGCGGCGTGCCCCTGCAACATTTTTATCGCATCACGGCTCGCAGCCACAATCCATCCGGCAGCGACCGGTCGGTAGTGGTGCTTCAGTCGAATGTCGTAGTCAAATAGAAGATTTTCATTGAGGCTGTCGCGACTTGTGTCGCGTCGCCTACGAGGAGCAACACATGATGACCAATTCCGGCACGACCAAAGCGACGCGTCTTGGCCGCCTGGCCTCGAAGGCGGGCGTATTCCTGATTGGCATGATTGCGGCGCTTAGCTCCCTGCCTGCGACCTCCGTCGAGATCACCCCTACGCCCTTGTCCATTGGTGGCGGCGTGCCGGGCAACCTCTCGCTGGTGCCTTCGGTTGAATTCCCCACCTTGATCAGCGTGGCCAATTTTGGCGATTACGATCCAGCGAGGGTTTATATCGGCTATTTCGATGCGGGGAAGTGCTATTCGTACTTCTATAGCGCAACGGAAAGCGAGCGACACTTCGTTCCTGCTTCGGCTTCAAATGCCGCGCATGCATGTGCGGGTTCGCTGTGGAGCGGCAACTACCTCAACTGGGCCGCTACCCAGACGATTGATCCATTTCGTTCGGCACTGACTGGCGGGTACCGAGTCAGGGACACGGTAAATGAGACTTGGCTGGAAAAAGCAAAATCGGATCGGGACGGTGGTACCAGTTCGACGGCAAATTTCCCGCGGCGAACCTACCCGGTAGGCGCGAATGCAGCAGCGGTGTACAGCGCGACGCCAGCCAGTTGGGGAACCATCAGGACCCGCATCGATGGCTTGGGCAACAAGATGCGGTTCACAGCCGGCAGTAACGCTGCTGCGTTGGATAACAATAACCCCGGCACGGGACAGCCGGTGGCCTACGACCCGGCCCAGCACGCATTGAATGGCGTCGGCTTGGTAGTAGTGAACGGGGTTCCGGTACTCGATTCGTCGCTGGTTTTCGAAGTCAGCATCCGCGTCAGCGTGTGCGTGGCGGGCATGCTGGAGGGCAACTGCAACGCTTCCTATAGTGGAGTAGCCAAGCCTGAAGGCTTGATCCAGGAATACTCCAATCGCCTCCGCTACAACATTTTCGGGTACCTGAACAACGGCGGTAGTGCCGAGCCGGATGGCGGCGTCATGCGCGCCAGGCAGAAGTTCGTCGGCCCCAATGCCTATTACCCCGATGTCGCGGGCACGCAGGTCAATGCGAACCGGGAATGGGATCCTGCAACCGGTATCTTCGTGACTAACCCGGATTCCGCCGATGCGACCGCAACCGCTGCGGCCGGCATCGTCAACAGCGGCGTGATCAATTACCTCAACAAGTTCGGACAGATGGAAACCGGCCGCGACGCAAAGTCTTATGACAATGTCAGCGAGCTGTATTACGCGGCAGTGCGCTATTTCAAGAATCTGGGCAACGTGCCCGATTATTCGGCGGGAGGCAACAACTATCAGGCGGCGGATGCATTCCCCGTAATTACCAATTGGGACGACCCGATCAAGTACCAATGCCAGACCAATGTCATCCTGGGCATCGGCGATACCAATACCTGGCGCGACAAGAACCTGCCGGGTGCAACCAGCGGTGCGGGCGAGGCCAATACCAAATCCCCGGAAGTTGTTGCGGATACTTCGGTGGATGTGGTCGCCAACCTGAAGAAGATATGGCAGATGGAGGGATTGACCGACGCAGCAGCGACCACTGCTTCAACGGCGGACGCATTCACTGGCCGCAATAATTCGGCTTACATAGCAGCGCTCGCCTACGATTCCCATACGCGCGACATCAGGCCGACTGGCAAACCGAATGCAATGCCTGGCAACCAGACCATCTCCACCTATTGGGTCGATGTGGTCGAGAACCGCGATTACAAGACGCCCAGTACGAACCAATACTGGCTGGCGACCAAGTACGGCGGGTTCACCGTGCCTACCGGCTACAACCCTGACACCAACATCACGCCGCTGCTGGATTCTCAATGGTGGACCACGGGTGATTATGTCGATCCAAGCGGCGCCAATTACAAACGGCCTAAGAATTTCTACGTGGCTGCGGACGCCGCGAAAATGGTCGAAAGCCTGAAATTGGTGTTTGCCAAGATCATCACCGACATGCGTGGTTCCGGCGGCTCTTTCGCGGCCAATTCGACCAAGCTCGAAACAGGGGCAATGACTTACCAGGCGCAGTTCTACAGCGGCAGTTGGCGCGGTGAATTGAGTGCGTATACGGTCAATACGGCAAACGGTGCGCTGACTCCTGCGTGGGATGCCGGCAGCCTGTTCCCGGCATGGGCTACACGCAAGATTTATGTTAACAATGACGGCACACAGGCCGGCTACAAGCTGTTTACTTACCCGAACCTCGCCAGCTCCCACGCCTCTGCGCTGGGCTCACAGGCGGTCGTGGACTACCTGCGTGGAGACAGGTCCAACGAGGCTCCCGCTGGCGTGGGCCTGCGTGCGCGCCAGAGTATTCTTGGCGACATTGTGAACTCGCAGCCGGTATTCGTTGGTGCGCCGAACGGGCGTCTCTTCTATGGTCAGGAGTTCACGGGCGCTGACACTTACGGGACCTATGCGTCGGCCAAGGCCACACGCACGCAGGTGGTCTACGTGGGTGCGAACGATGGCATGTTGCATGGCTTCAATGCCGCGACTGGTGCTGAAACCTATGCGTTCGTGCCATCCGCCGCCATCACTGGTGGACTCAAGGATTACACCAGCCCCGACTACGTGCATCGTTACTTCGTCGATGGCGAGACGACAGTAGCCGATGCTTATATCGCTGGAGCATGGAAGACCATACTGGTGGGAACCATGGGACGCGGTGGCAAGGCCATCTATGCGCTCGACGTAACCGATCCCACCGCTGTGAAGTTCCTTTGGGAAAAGAGCGTTACCGATATTCCCCAGCTGGGAAATGTCATCGGCAAGCCGATCATCGCCCAGGTTGCCGACGGTGACTGGCGCGTAATGTTCGGCAATGGCCCGAATAGTGCCGGTGGTGGTGCCAACCTGATAAGTGTTCGCCTGGGTACCGGTGCGGTCAGCACCATCGCTACCGGTACGGCGCTGGGTAATGGACTCTCGGCAGTCAACGCATGGTCTACGGGCGCGACCGATTTCATCGACGCCGTCTATGCGGGCGACCTGAAAGGCAACTTGTGGAAGATCACCAACCTTACCGGCGTGCCTGTAGTCACGAACATGTTCCAGGCGGAATATAGCGGGACTGCGCAACCAATTACCGCGGCGCCGTTGGTGTCCAAGAACCCGGCCGATGGAAAGACCTGGGTGTTCGTGGGGACCGGGCAATACCTCAACGTTGACGACCTGTCCAACAAAGATGTGCAGACGTGGTACGGCCTGATAGATGACGGCACCCCTGTCAGTGGCAGAGGGCAGTTGACCGGGACCACCATCCTTTCGGAAACCACGATCGGCGCATTCGGCGCACGCGTCATCAGCGCCAATACAGCTCCAGGCCTGCGTGGCTGGTACATGGACCTGATCTCACCAGTCAATGGGGCCGAGGGTGAGCGCATGGTCGTCCCGAACTTTTTCCAGGGATTGGCGCTGATCGGTACGACCCGCATACCGGACACCACGAATGTCTGCAGCCCCAGTGGCAAGGGATATGTGATGGCGATCAATCCCTTCACCGGCGGCCGCTTGACGCAATCCTTCTTTGACTTGAATGGCGATGGTGTGTTCGACAATTCGGACATGGTCAATGGCCAGCCGGTGTCCGGCCTGGGATTGCCCAGCGGGCCCAACAACCCGATCTTCATCGGCGACATCATGCAGACCAACCTGGACAATGCGAGCAGCACGGCAATCAAGACCAATGCCTCCGTCTTGGCACCTTCCAGGGTTTCCTGGCGCGAAATCGTAGGGGATTGAACATGCAAAGAAGACTAGATAACCAGCAGATTCGATCGCGATCGGGTTTCGCAAGAAACGGCAGCAGCGGTTTTACCTTGATCGAGCTGGTGGTCGTCTTAGCCATAGTCGCGATACTCGCGGCCATTGCCTTCGCCAGTTACCGGGGGCAGGTCGTCAAGTCGCGTCGAGCGGCAGCGGCAACCTGCTTGCTGGAACGCGCCCAATACATGGAGCGTTATTACACGACCTATCTCAGTTACGACAGCACGCCGGCAGCCGTGATCTCTCAGTGCGACAACGAAGTTTCGCCGTTCTACCAGGTCAGTCTGGTGGCGGGTTCATTAGGTGCAAAGTCCTTCACCTTGCGGGCTGTGCCGCAGGGCACACAAGCGTCCAGTGATGGCAAATGCGGAACTTTGTCGATTACTGCGAAGGGTGTGCGCGGTAAAACTGGTACGGCAGCAAGTGCGGACGATTGCTGGTAAGCACATAGCACGCTGGTCCGCATGGGGATCCCAACCAACCTCCGCCGCCAAACGTGTGTCGCGAAGCCACAGCCTGTGGAAGCGACACGAGTCGCGAGGTAGTACTTGCGAACTTCGCCTTCGCGACTCACGTCGCTTCCACACTTGAGCTAGCCCGGCAGCCAGGTGCGATGGCATCGGAACGGAGCATGGTGAGCCTTGGCCCACTCTGCGTAGTGGTGTTGTAGGAGCGCCCCTTGGGCGCGATGCCCTTCGATCCGGTCGCGCAAGAGCATCGCGGGAAAGGCCTGCTCCTACGGGGAATCAATCCCCCCGCATCTCCAGCCCCAACGCCCTGGCGATGGATTCCCAGGGCACGTACTTGTAGTTCTGGTTTTCCACCGGCATCACGTTGCGGCCGTCCTGGGCGATCATCGCGCCATGTTCGAAGCCCGGGCCCAGGTTGCGGCTGGTCACTTCGAGTCCGTCGGTTTCCGAAATGCCGTCGATTCCGCGCAGCGGATCGGCGACCACCGCAAACGAGCCCAGGTACTCCTGCGGGCCTTCGCGCCGGTACACCGCGTAGGTATCGTTGCCCTGGCTGGAGACGACGATGTAACCGCGGCCATCGCCCAGGTCATAGATGCCCAGGCCTTCGTAATCGTCCTTCACCGCCGGGTTGTCGGCGATCTTCTGCACCACGGTCCTGGCATCGCCGCCATCGGGCTCGGCCGACATGCGCCACAGGCCCACGTCTTCCTCGTCCACGTACAGCGCGCCGGAGACATCATCGGCCACGCAGCCTTCGGTCTGCGAATCGAAGCTCATGTCGCGCACCAGTTTGGCTTTGACGCGGCCATTGGCGCCGGCGACCAGTTCCCACTGGCGCTTGCGGGTGTCGTCGCCGTTGATGAAGACGTAGGTGCGCTGGTTCTTCGCGCTGCGGTACATGCACAGGCCGTAGGGATCGCCCAGGCCGGTGGGCTGCACGCCATCGGCCACGTTCACCAGCTCGCGCTTTTCCGTGTCCAGCCGGTAGATGGCGATCGACTTGTCGGTGCGGTTGCTGGCGGTGACCAGCACTACTTTCTCGCCGCCGAGTTCGAAATCCTCGCGCAGGTCCACGTTGTTCATCTTGCCGTCGGCCAGGAACTGCACCACCTTGCCCTGCATGTCGTAGACGTACAGGCCGGCTTTCTTGTCCGTGGCGATGACCAGGCTTTGCGCCGGATCGGCGGCATTGGCCCATATCGCAGGATCGTCGGCGGCATCGCCGTAGCTGCCGGCGAACGCGGTTTCCACCGTTGGCGTGACGGCGACGATCTTGCCAGACTTCGCTGCTGCCGCCTGCGGCTTGCCGGGGGCGATCTTCAACGTGCTGGCGATGTCGGCGATCGACACCAGCTTGTAGTTGGAATCGTCTTCGTCGGTCACCAGCAACAAGCCGTTGGGAAATTCCTTGCCCAGCGACGAGGCGCTGGCGAACAGCGGACCGGGTTCGCCGATGGCGTTGCCGGTCTTCGGCGCACCAACCCTGAAGTTGCCGAGGAAGGCATGGTCGTTGTCGCGGTCGTACACGTTCAACCGGCCTGCCGAAGTATCCGCGGCAATCAGCCAGCGGCTGCCTTCGCCGCCGTCGTACAACGCAACCCCACCGCTTTCTTCCTGCAAATGCCCCAGGCGCGGCGCGTCGACCAGCGTGGCGGAAACATCGGCTTCCGGATCCGCATTGATCCGCCAGAGGCCTACCGCTTCCTCGCTGGCGTAGACATGCTTGTCGTCGGCCACGCACTGCTTGAGCGGCGAGGGCAGGTTGACGCGGCGCACCTGGCGCGCGTCCAGCTTGCCTTCGGCGGTGGCGAAGAGGATCTGCTGGTCGATCTCGCCGCCGTCGCCGACCACGAACGCGGACAGCGAGCCGTCCAGTGGATTGCGGAACAGGCACACGCCTTCGGCGGCAAAGCCCAGCGGCAATGGACGCGCACCGATTTCGGAAAGGCGCGCCTGGTTCATTTCGAGATCCATTTCGAGATCCATTTCAAACAGGCGCAGGCTGTTGCTGGTGCTGTCGATAACCACCAGCAGCGTGCCGGCAGCCTTGCCCAAGGCCACGTCGTAGGCGACATCGACGGCGGCCACTTCGCCCGCCGGCATGGTGCCCACGCGCTTGCCAGCCAGGTCGTAGATCTCGAGCCCGCCCAGCGCCGCGGTCGCGACGATGTGGTTGCGTGCCGGATCGCGTGAATCGCGCACCAGCACGGCGGCATTGGCTTGCCTGCTCGCAGTGGCCTGGGTCTGTGACCTGGCCGCGACCGGCGGAACCTCCGTTGCCTTCGCTGCCTGGGCGTGGGCGGTGCCGCAGGACAGGGCCAGCGCAAGGGAAGTCGTCAGGGCGGACAGGAGCCAGGGTTTCATTGTTTCCTCATGGGCAGTTATTTCCCCGATTGCGACAGTGGTGAGCCTGCCCCGCACGACCTGCGGCGTGGCGGAATCCACGGGTGAA
>JBOHXX010000087.1:0-11100 GCA_050737675.1 Pseudoxanthomonas sp. | reverse complement strand
GGCGCGGGGCCACGAAGTCCCACAGCATCACCACCACGAATACCGCGTAGGCGCCGATCACGTAGTTCAGATAAGTCATGAGTGCGCCGTCATTGCCGGGCCGCCATTTTCGCCACCCAGTCCTTGCCGGCTTCGCGACGCAGGTTGTCGGCGCGCGCGCGCAGCAGCAGCGAGCCGAAGAACCAGATGTGCAAGGCCGCGAACATCAGCCAGAACGGCAGCTGCATGCTGGGATCCATGTTGGATTTGCCGAACAGGCTGATGGTCTGGCCCTGGTGCAGCGAGTTCCACCAAACCACCGAGTACTTGATCACCGGTAGCAGCGCCACGCCGACTATGGCCAGCAGGCTGGCGGCACGCGCGGCGGCGCGGCGGTCATCGATGGCGTTGTACAGGCCCATCACCCCGAGATACAGGAACAGCAGGATCAGCTCCGTGGTCAGGCGCGGGTCCCAGTCCCACCACGCGCCCCACATCGGCTTGCCCCAGATGGAGCCGGTCGCCAGGGTAATGACGGTGAACGCGGCGCCGATCGGGGCGCAGGCCATGGCCAGGATCTCGCACAGCTTGATCCGCCAGATCAGTGCGATGGCCGCGTACACGGCCATCAACGCGAATGCGAGCATGCTCATCATCGCGCTGGGTACGTGGACATAGAAGATGCGGAAGCTGTCGCCCTGCTGGTAATCGGCGGGTACCTGGAACGCCTGCCACAGGCCCAGGGCCATCAGCACTAAGGCCACGCCAT
This sequence comes from Pseudoxanthomonas sp., assembly GCA_050737675.1. Lineage (GTDB taxonomy): Bacteria > Pseudomonadota > Gammaproteobacteria > Xanthomonadales > Xanthomonadaceae > Pseudoxanthomonas_A. The sequence goes on along the minus strand of JBOHXX010000087.1, from coordinate 10,352 downwards.
GACACCAGGGAGCCCAACGGGCGGCGAAGCGGTCGAAGATCGGCGGCGAGCCGAGTTGGTGGAACCAGAGCAGAACGGGATTCATGGACAGGGCGGACTTCAGTGCAAGGCGATGCGGATCGCGGCGGCGGCGGTCAGGGGAGCGAGTACCAACGTCAATACCAGTCCAGCGCCCAGCAGAAGCAGGGCGCCGCCGCCATCCAGGCCTTGGGCGGTCGCGGCGACGCTGCCTGCGCCCAACACCAGCACCGGCACATACAGCGGCAACGCCAACAGGGCGACAAGGATACCAGAGCGCCTCATTCCGACCGTCAGCGCAGCCACCACCGCGCCCAGCAGGCTCAGCAACGGAGTGCCCAGTGCCAGCGACCCCAACAGGACCGGTAGTTGGCTGTGCGGGAGATGCAAAAGTTCCCCAAGCAGGGGCGTGGCCACGATCAGCGGCAACGCCGTCGTCAGCCAGTGGTTGAACACGCGCACCAGCACCAGCCAGGCCAGCGGCACCGGGGCCAGGATCCATTGTTCCAGCGAGCCATCCTCCGCATCGCCGCGGAACAGCGTGTCCAGCGACAACAGCCCGGCCAGCAAGATCGCCACCCACAACACTGCCGGGGCGACCCTTCCGAGCGCCTGCGGCTCGCCGCCCAATGCCAGTGCGAACAGCACCACCACCAGCAACGCGAACAACGCCGGCTGGAAAGCGTCGCCGCGCCGGCGCCAGAGCAGGCGCAGGTCGCGGACCAGCAGCGCCTTGCCAGCCTGGAGCAAGGAAGGCCCGTTCATGCGGCGCGTTCCAGGACCAGCATCCGTGTCTGCACCGGTGGCGCGGCATACGCGCCGTGGGTGGTCACCAGGGCGGCGCCGCCGTCGCGCAGGTGCGCGGAAATCATCCGGTTGACCAGGTTGATCCCGTCCAGGTCCAGGTTGGCGTAAGGCTCGTCCAGCAGCCACAACGGCGCGGGCGACAGCCACAGGCGGGCCAGCGAAAGCCGCTTCTTCTGCCCGGCGGAAAGCTGTCGCGCCAGGGTGGCTTCGTAACCGGCCAGTCCGACCATGGCCAGCGCATTGCCTGGCAGCTGGCGCGCGCGGCGCCCATGCAGGCCGCACAGGAAATCCAGGTTCTCCAGGGTGTCCAGGTCGGCCTTCAACGCGGGCAGGTGGCCGAGGTAGGCGATCGCATGCGCGCGCAGGTCGGCCTTGGCGACGCGTCCATCGATATGGATCTCACCGGCGTCGGCACGCAGCAGGCCGGCCAGCACGCGCAGCAGGGTGGTCTTGCCGGCACCGTTGTCGCCCTGGACCAGCAGGGCCTCGCCGGCGGCCACCACGAAATCGAGCGGGCCGAACACGGGCTCGTCGTTGCGGGTGAAGGACAGGCCGTGTGCGGCCAGCAGTGGTGGGGCGGATTGGGTGGAAGGATTCATCTGCGCCTATTGTAGACGGCGCGCCCGCCTCACCCGACCCAGTCTACGTGCGGCTGTTCGTCGATACCGGCTGGTCGTGGCAACAACATGCGCAGGCGCACCGGTTCGCCCCGCTGCCAGTACAAGGTGCCGGCCTGGCCGAATTCCCGGGCCAGCGCATCGCCGCTTTCCAGCGGCACGTCGAGCACTATCCAGCCGTATTCGACCGCACCGCCCTGGGCATTGCAGCCCAGCGCGGAATGATGGCGGAAACCGGCTTCTTTCAGCCGCGTCTGCAGGCGCTCGTCCGCCGCCAGGTTCTCGGCCACCGTGGTTGTGGTGGAGGGGGGATTCCAGGCCGTGATGAACAGATAGTGCCCGGCGCCCAGTTCACGCTCGACATCCACGGCCTCCTGGCCGACGCCGAACAGCCACTCGCGGTGGCCGATGGTCACGAAGTAATGCGCCAGCGCATACGCCGTGGACAGTGCCGCCATCTGCGGCTGGTTATTTTCGCCCCCGTTCATGGCCGCATCATCGCCGTTCTTGCGCATTGCGTACACTCCCGTTTCCTAGGATCCATGGAGCATCCATGCCTCTCGAAACCAAACTGCCCAAGGTCGGCACCACCATCTTCACCGTGATGTCGCAACTGGCCGCCGAACACGGCGCGGTCAACCTGGGCCAGGGCTTCCCCGATTTCGCCGTGCCGCAACGGCTGGTGGACGAACTGGACGCGGCCACGCGCGCCGGACACAACCAATACGCGCCGATGACTGGCGTGCCGGTGCTGCGCCAGGCCATCGCCGCCAAGGCGCTGCGCTGCTACGGCGCCGCGGTCAATGCCGACACCGAGATCACCGTCACTAGCGGGGCCACCGAGGCCATCTTCAACGCCATCCACGCCGTGGTCCGCCCGGGTGAAGAAGTGATCGTGCTGGACCCGGCCTACGACTGCTATGAACCTGCCATCGACCTGGCCGGGGCCCGCGCCGTGCACGTGGCGCTGGACCCACGGACCTTTGCCGTGGACTGGCAGAAAGTGAGGGGCGCGATTACGCCGCGTACCCGCATGTTGATGATCAACAGTCCGCACAATCCTTCCGGAGCGATGCTCGGGGAAGACGACCTGCGCACGCTGGCGGAAATCCTGCGTGGCACCGACATCTTCCTGGTCTCGGACGAGGTGTACGAACACATCGTCTTCGACGGCCGCCGCCATGAATCCGTGCTGCGCTATCCGGAGCTGGCGGCGCGCGCCTTCGTCATTTCCAGTTTCGGCAAGACCTACCACTGCACCGGCTGGAAGGTCGGCTACGCGATCGCCCCGCCGGCGTTGACCGCGGAATTCCGCAAGGTCCACCAGTACAACACCTTCACTACCTTCTCCCCCGCGCAATACGCCTTCGCGGCGATGATCCGGGACGAACCGGAGCATTACGAGCAGCTCGGCGCGTTCTATGAAGCCAAGCGCGATCGCTTCCGCGAGCAGTTGCTGGCCACCAGACTGAAACCGCTGCCGGTGCCGGGCGGATATTTCCAACTGGTCGACTATTCGGCGATCAGCGACTTGCCTGATATTGAATTCGTGAAGTGGCTGACGGTGGAGCATGGCGTCACCGCTATTCCGTTGTCGCCGTTCTACGAATCGCCGCCGGCCGAACAGCGCCTGGTGCGCCTGTGTTTCGCCAAGAACGATGCGACGCTGGATGCGGCGATCGAACGTTTTCTGAAGCTGTAGGCGTGGGTGTGGGAGCGACGTCAATCGCGATGAACCATCACCCCATTTCCTTCCGTCCTGGTCGCGACTGACGTCGCCCCCACAGGGAACATGCATATGCAAGACCTTCGTATTTCACTGGTCCAGGGCGCCACCCGCTGGCACGACCCCGCGGGCAACCGCGAATACTATGGCGAGCTGATCAAGCCGCTTGCCGGCGCCACCGACCTGGTGATTTTGCCGGAGACCTTCACCAGCGGCTTCAGCAACGATGCCATCGACAAGGCCGAGGGGATGGATGGCCTGACGGTCGCGTGGATCCGCGAACAGGCGGCCGCGCTGGATGCCGCCGTCACCGGCAGCGTGCAACTGCGGACCAGCGAAGGCGTGTTCAATCGCCTGCTCTGGGCCACTCCCGATGGCGGCCTGCAGTACTACGACAAGCGCCACCTGTTCCGTTATGCCGGCGAGCACAAGCGCTACGCCGCCGGCGATAAACGGTTGACGGTGGAATGGAAAGGCTGGCGGATCAATCCACTGGTCTGCTACGACCTGCGCTTCCCGGTGTACTCACGCAACCGCTACGACGTGGAGCGGGAAGGGCAACTCGATTTCGACCTGCAGATCTTCGTTGCCAACTGGCCGTCGGCGCGTGCCTATGCCTGGAAGACGCTGTTGCGCGCGCGCGCGATCGAGAACCTGTGCTACGTCGCCGCGGTCAATCGCGCGGGCGTGGACGGAAACGGCCTGGAGTATTCGGGCGACAGCGCGCTGATCGATTTCCTGGGCCAGCCGCTGGTCGAAACCACGGTCGAGGAAGGCGTGGTCAGCAGCGTGGCTTCGGCAGCCGAACTCGCGGCGCACCGGGAGCGCTTTCCGGCGATGCTGGACGGGGACGCTTTCTCGCTGGGCTGAGGCGGGCCGAAGTATCCTGCCGGCATGGCGGAAAACAACACAGGCACATTCTGGACCATCGGCCACTCGATCCGCGTCTGGGACGAGTTCGCGGCGATGCTGCTCGCGGCGCGCATCGAAGTGCTCGCCGACGTGCGCCGTTTCGCCGGTTCCCGCCGCAATCCGCAATTCAGCGGTCAGACCATGGGTGCGGCCTTGGCGGAATCGGACATCGCCTATGTGCCGATGCCAGAGCTGGGCGGTCGCCGTCCGGCCCATGCCGATTCACCCAACCTAGCCTGGCGCAACGCAAGCTTCCGCGGTTACGCCGACTACATGCAGACGCCGGACTACCGCACGGCGCGAGAGCGGTTGGCGCAATTGGCGCGGACCAAGCGGGTGGCGGTTATGTGCGCCGAGGCGATGTGGTGGCAATGCCACCGCAGCCTGATCGCCGATGATTTCAAGGTCGCCGGCTGGGAGGTCACCCACCTGCTGTCGCCAGGACGCGAGCAGGAGCATCCCTATACCTCGGCCGCACGCATTGTCGAGGGACGACTGGATTACACCGCCCAGGCCGAAGGCAGCCAGCAAGCGTCGTTGTTCCCGTAGGTGGGCCTTGGCCCACCGAAAAAAGTCTTGATCCTGCGAAGCCTGCCGTTATTTCGTAAACGACAGTTCGAGCGAGGTATGGAACGGCACCCGCGGCGGCACGACCAGGGTCTTGCCGGCGACGTATTTGCGCAGGCAGATGCCGATTGGCGAGGAGCCCTGCAGCCAGGTGCGAACGACCTTGCCTTCGGCATCCAACTCCATCACCACCACGAAGGGCGACAGGTCGGGTTTGGGGGTGGCGCAGGCCGCGGTGCCGGCATCCAGCAGTTCGCCCTGTGCCTTGCGCAGGTTTGCCGATTCGGCTTGCGCCAGTGAGGCCTCATCCTTGTCGGCCAGCGCTTTTGCTTGCGCATATTCCAGCGTGGGCGCGGCCGACAACGCTCCGCTGAGTGCGACCAGTGCGATCAATGCGATGAGTTTCATGCGGTTCCTTTCGATTCGTTCCATCAACGGTAACCGGCGGCCTGCAGCTCGAACAGTTCCGCATAGCGGCCACCCTGCGCGAGCAGTTGCTCGTGGGTGCCGCTGGCTTCCAGTTGGCCTTCGTTCAACACCAGGATGCGGTCGGCCATGCGCACGCTGGAGAAGCGATGCGAGATCAGCACGGCGGTGCGGTCGTCCGACAGCTCCTTGAAGCGCTGGAACACCTCGAATTCGGAACGTGCGTCCAACGCCGCGGTGGGTTCGTCGAGGATCATCACCTGCGCATCGCGCATGTAGGCGCGGGCAATGGCGATCTTCTGCCACTGGCCGCCGGACAGGTCCACGCCGGTCTTGAAGCGTCGGCCAACTTGCTGGTCGTAGCCATTGGGCAACGAGGCGATGACTTCATCGGCCATCGCGCGCCGCGCCGCTTCGCGGATGCGCACCTCGTCGTCCATCGCGTCGACCTGGCCCACGCCGATGTTCTCGCCGGCGGTCAGGTTGTAGCGCACGAAGTCCTGGAAGATCACGCCAATGTTGGCGCGCAGTTCCTCGATGTCGTAGTCGCGCAGGTCGATGCCATCAAGCAGGATCCGGCCCTCGTCGGGGTCGTACAGCCGCGCCAGCAGTTTCACCAGGGTGGTCTTGCCGGCGCCGTTCTCGCCGACCAGGGCCAGCACTTCGCCGGCATGCAGTTCGAAATCAAGATGGCGCACGGCCCAGCGTTCGGCGTCGGGATAGCGGAAGCCGACGTCCTCGAACACGAAGCCGCGCGTGATCGGTTTTGGGATGGGCACCGGGTTCTCGGGCGATTTTATTTCCGGTTCGATCTCGAAGAAGGAGAACAGGTCGTCGAGGTACAGCGCCTGGCTGGCGACCTGCGAAAAACCGACCAGCAGTCCTTCCAGCAACTGCCGCAGGCGGCGGAAGCTGCCTGCCAGGAAGGTCAGGTCGCCGATGGTGAAATCGCCGCGCACGGTGCGCCAGGCGATGTAGGCGTAGGCGATGTAGTAGCCCAGCGTGCCCAGCGCGGCGAACAACGCGCCCCAGATCGCGCGCTTCCTCGCCAGCGTGCGATTGGCCTGGTAGAACTTGTCGGCCAGGGTGCGATAGCGCGCGATCAGGAAGTGGTGGAGATTGAAGATCTTCACTTCCTTGGCGCTTTCCACACTGGCGCCGGTCTGCTTCACGTACTCGAGCTGGCGGCGCTCGGGTGTCCAGGCGAAATTGAGCGAATAGCCCATCGCGTTGAAATGCGCTTCGCCGATGAAGGCGGGGATCAGCGCCACCGCCAGCAGGGCGATCAGCCAGGGCGCGTAGATCAGCAGGCCGGCGGCGAAGCTGACCACGGTGATCGCGTCCTGGACCTGGCCGAACAGCGTGCTCATCAGGTTCATGCGGCCCATGGTCTGGCGGCGGGCGCGGTCGAGCTTGTCCTGCAGGTCGGGGTCCTCGAAGTCCTCGAGGTCCAGGGTCGCCGCATGCTCCATCAGGCGGATGCTGGTGGCGTTGGTGAACAGTTCCGACAACAGGGAATCGGCGTAGCTGACCATGCGCCCGAGCAGGTCGGAGAGGATGGCCAGGACGAATTCGATTGCCAGCAGCCAGAGCAGGTGGTCGAGCTGGCCGCCGCGCAGTGCGTCGCCCAGGTTGTCGAAGCCCAGGCCCAGGGCGACCAGGCGCACGGCCTCGTCGATGATCAACTTGCCGATGTACAGGGTGATGATCGGCAGCAGCGAGCGCACCAGGCGCAAACCCAGGCTGCTCAGTGTCAGCCAGGGACTGGTGGCCCAGATCTGCTTGAGGAACGGTGGCAGGTTGCGCATTGCGTTGAAACGTTCGCGCAGGCTGGGTCCGGATTTGCCGCGCTTGGCCTGTGCGCCAGGCGGTGAAATCGGGACGGAGGTCGGTTCAGCCATATCGACATTGTGCCGTGCCGGCCGGGATATACGAAATCGCATGGCGCCACGGCTTGAGCCGATCGTCCATCAAACTGGAAAGGCGATTTTCTGCCTAGTGCAGTTGGAGCCTGTGCGCAGGCCTCTGTCTGCATCTTGGGCAGGGCTCGCGCAAATTGAGGGCCCGAGACTGAAGTATCGGGCCCTCGGCACGAAGTGGCGCCCGATGGGCTCACGGCAGTTCGGGCTGCAGGCCCACGCCCAGGCGGTTCCATGCATTGATGGTGGCGATGGCCATGGTCAGCTCCGCGATGCCGTGCTCGTCGAAATGCGCCTTCAATGCTTCGTAGACGCTATCCGCTGGTGCACCACCGGGCAGGTGGGTCAGCGCTTCGGCCCAGTCCAGCGCCGCACGCTCGCGTGCGTCGAAGAAGCGGCTGTCGCGCCAGCCTGCGACGGTGTCGAGCTTGCGTTGTTCCACGCCAGCCTTGCGCAGAGCGGTGCTGTGCATGTCCAGGCAATAGGCGCAACCGTTGATCTGCGATACGCGCAGGAACAGCAACTCCAGGAAGCTTCCTCCCAGCTTGCCGTTGTGCACGCTCTGGCTGGCGGCGAGCAGGCCGCGGAAGGCTTCGGGAACGAAACGGGGATATTCGACGCGATGGAACTTCATGGTGGGGTCCTCGACGGCCACGATGGCTGCCTTCACCCCAAGGACGCGCTCGCGGCAGGCGGCGTGACAGTTACCGACAATTTGTCCGGGTTCATCAGCGTCAGCAGTTCGGTGATGCGTTCGCCGTCGCTCACCGCCAAGGTCAGCGAATGCAGTCGGCCATCGACGAAACGCAGGATCGCCGGTTCGCCATTGACCCAGCCCAGTTGCGCCGGAACGACCGCCTTGCGCTGGAATACCGCCCAGTACAAGCGGGCGATGCGCTCGGCGCCGAGCAGTGGGCGCAGCGTTGCGGTGACCTTGCCGCCGCCATCGGAGACCATGCGTGCGTCGTCGGCGAGCAGGGCGGTGATCGCGGCCCGGTCGCCGCGCTGGGAAGCTTCCATGAAGCGTTGCAGCAAGTGTCGATGGCGTTCGCGCGGGACCGCGAAGCGCGGCCGTCCGGCACGCAGGCGTTCGCGGGCGCGATGCACCAGTTGCCGGCAATTGGCTTCGCTGTGGCCCAACCACTGGCCGATGGTCGCGTAGTCGTAATCGAAGGCTTCCTTGAGCAGGAAGGCGGCGCGTTCCTCCGGGCCCAGGCGCTCCAGCAAGGCCAGGAACGCCAGCGACACTTCGCCGGCGATTTCCCCCGCTTCGGCCGGATCGGGAGCAGTGTCCACGCTCAGCGGTTCCGGAAGCCAGGGTCCGATGTAGTCGGTCCGCGCGGCCTTTGCGGCGCGCAGCCGATCCAGGCCCAGCCGGGTCGCGGTAGTCACCAGCCAGGCTTCGGGATCGTGGATGCCGTTGCGGTCGGCGCCGTACCAGCGGAGCCAGGCTTCCTGGACCACGTCCTCGGCGTCGGCGGGGCTGCCCAGCAGGCGGTAAGCCAGGGAGAACAGGCGCTGGCGGTGGGTTTCGAAGGTCGGATCGGCGTTCATGGGACCAGGACGGAACAGGGTGTGCCGTCGTGACAACCCGGCCGCAGCGGCACTTTGCCTTAAAATGAGCTGGAGTTTCCTCCCCGCCCGCTTCAAGAGCCAGCCGTGACTTCAATCAAGCAGGAAGACTTCATCCAGAGCGTCGCCGACGCGCTGCAGTACATCAGCTATTACCACCCGGTCGATTACATCAGGAACCTGGCCGCTGCCTATGAGCGCGAGGAATCCGAGGCGGCCAAGGACGCCATCGCCCAGATCCTGATCAATTCGCGCATGTGCGCCGAAGGCCACCGGCCGATCTGCCAGGACACGGGCATCGTCACCGTGTTCCTGAAGATCGGCATGGACGTGCGCTGGGCCGACGCGACCATGGGCGTGGAGGACATGGCCAACGAAGGCGTGCGCCGCGCCTACCATCATCCGGACAACAAGCTGCGCGCCAGCGTGCTGGCCGACCCCGCCGGCAAGCGCATCAACACCAAGGACAACACGCCTGCGGTGGTCAACATGAAAGTGGTGCCGGGCAATACAGTCGATGTGATCGTGGCGGCCAAGGGCGGTGGTTCGGAAGCGAAATCCAAGTTCGCCATGCTCAACCCTTCCGATTCCATCGTCGACTGGGTGCTGAAGACCGTGCCGACCATGGGCGCCGGCTGGTGCCCGCCGGGCATGCTCGGCATCGGCATTGGCGGTACCGCCGAGAAGGCAATGCTGCTGGCGAAGGAAGCGTTGATGGAACCCATCGACATCACCGACCTGCAGGCGCGCGGTGCGTCCAATCGCGCCGAGGAACTGCGCCTGGAGTTGTACGAAAAGGTCAATGCGCTGGGCATCGGTGCGCAAGGCCTGGGCGGCCTGACCACGGTGCTGGACATCAAGGTCAAGGATTTCCCGACCCACGCCGCCAACCTGCCGGTGGCGCTGATTCCCAATTGCGCCGCTACCCGCCATGCGCATTTCGTGCTCGACGGCAGCGGTCCGGTGATGCTGGATCCGCCGTCGCTGGAAGACTGGCCCAAGCTGACCTACGACACCTCCAAGGGCCGCCGCGTGGACCTGGATACGATCACCGCCGAGGACGTCGCCAGCTTCAAACCCGGCGAAGTGCTGCTGCTCAACGGCAAGCTGTTGACCGGCCGCGACGCCGCGCACAAGCGCATGGTGGAAATGCTCAATCGTGGCGAGGAATTGCCGGTCGATTTCAAGGGCCGCTTCATCTATTACGTCGGTCCGGTCGATCCGGTGCGCGATGAAGTGGTCGGCCCCGCTGGCCCGACCACGGCCACGCGCATGGACAAGTTCACCGAACAGGTGCTCAGCGAAACCGGGTTGATGGGCATGGTCGGCAAGGCCGAGCGCGGCCCGGTCGCGATCGAGGCGATCCGCAAGCACAAATCGGTTTACCTGATGGCGGTCGGTGGTGCGGCGTACCTCGTCTCCAAGGCGATCAAGGCTTCGCGCGTGGTCGGCTTCGCCGACCTGGGCATGGAAGCGATCTACGAATTCGAGGTCAAGGACATGCCGGTGACGGTCGCGGTCGATTCGGCCGGCGAATCCGTGCACCAGACCGGCCCGAAGGAGTGGCAGGCCCGGATCGGCAAGATTCCGGTGGTTGTCGCGTAAAGTTTTGCCGGTCATCGTCATTCCCGCCTTCGCGGGAATGACGAATTCAAATACTCGGAGAACCGCATGTCCATAGTCCTCTACGGCTGCCAATGGTCCGCCTCCCGTGTGGTCCTCTGGCTGGTGTTAGTGCTTGGCATCGGGCACTAACTGACGATGCTCGACTTCGACAAGCTTGTTCAG
>JBOHXX010000086.1:0-11170 GCA_050737675.1 Pseudoxanthomonas sp. | reverse complement strand
GCGTGTGGCGATTACTTCTTCGGTTCGTCCTTCTTGGCCGCCTTGGCAGCCGGGACTTCGGCGGTTTCGGCGCCTTCGGCCGCTTCCGCTTCTTCCTTGCCGTGCTTGGCGATGACCACCGCGTCGTCATGGTCCTTGCCCAGCTTCAGGCTCGGGATCTCGACCCCGGCCGGCAGCTTCAGGTCGGACAGGTAGATGATGTCGCCAACGCTCAGAGCAGCCAGGTCGACCTCGATGAATTCCGGCAGGTCCTTGGGCAGGCAGGCGATGTTCACGTCCTTCAGTTCATGGGTGACCACCACTTCGGCCGACTTGCCGGCCGGCGACTTCTCTTCATTGAGGAAGTGCAGCGGCACCGACACGTGCAGGGCCTCGTTCTCGTTCACGCGCTGGAAGTCCATGTGCATGATCTGCTGCTTGAACGGATGGCGCTGCAGGTCACGCAGCAACACCTTCTGCACGTCGCCGTTGAGGCTCAGGTCGAGGATCGACGCATAGAACCAGTCGTTCTGGCTGGCGACCCAGACCTCGTTGTGGTTCAGCTGGATGCTGACCGGCTTGAGTTCGCCACCGTAAACGATGGCCGGCACGGTACCGGCGTGACGCAGGCGGCGGCTCGCACCCTTACCTTCGTCTTCGCGGCGCTGCACCTTGATTTCATGTGTGATTGCCATTTTCTTTACTACCTTCGGTTGAATGAACCGCCTCGCGGCGGTTTTGGAAGCTCACCCGCGACCAGGTGAGCTGGTTTGGCCGACAGTCGGAATGACTGCCTGCCGGTGGCTTCAGTCCACGTAGAGCGAACTGACCGATTCGCCAAAGGCGATGCGGCGGATGGTTTCGGCCAGCAGCTCGGCCACGCTGAGCTGGCGGATCTTGCTGCAACCGCGTGCGGCGGCCGAGAGCGGGATGGTGTCGGTGACGACCAGTTCATCCAGCTCCGAATTGTTGATGTTGTCCACCGCCGGCCCCGAAAGCACCGGGTGCGTGCAGTACGCGGCGACCTTCAGCGCGCCCTGCGCCTTCAGCGCGGCGGCGGCGGCGCACAAGGTGCCAGCGGTATCGACGATGTCGTCGACCAGCACGCAGGTCTTGCCTTGCACGTCGCCGATGATGTTCATCACCGTGGACACGTTGGCGCGCGGGCGGCGCTTGTCGATGATCGCCAGGTCGGCGTCGTCCAGGCGCTTGGCCACGGCCCGTGCACGGACCACGCCACCGACGTCCGGCGACACCACGATCAGGTTTTCCGTGCCGTAGGCGCGCCAGATATCGGCGAGCAGCAGCGGCGACGCGTACACGTTGTCGACCGGCATGTCGAAGAAGCCCTGGATCTGGTCTGCATGCAGGTCCACGGTCAGCACGCGGTCGGTGCGCACCGAACTGAACATCTGCGCCGCCACCTTGGCCGTGATCGGCACCCGCGACGAACGCGGACGACGATCCTGGCGCGCATAACCGAAATACGGCACCACCGCGGTGACGCTGGCCGCCGAGGCGCGCTTCAGCGCGTCCACCAGCACCAGCAGTTCCACCAGGTTCTCGGCGCTGGGCGCGCAGGTCGGCTGGATCACGAACACTTCCTGCTTGCGCACGTTTTCCTCGATCTCCACCTGCACTTCGCCATCGGAGAAGCGCGACACCAGCGCCTTGCCCTGGCGGATGCCAAGCTCGCGGCAGATGCTGGCGGCCAACGGCTGGTTGGCGTTGCCGGAAAAGACAAGCAGGTTGCGTTCGTCTTGCATGTCGTAGATCCGGGGAAGGTGCGTAGGAACCTGGAAAGCACGTGCATGGGCACGGGCTTCGCGCGTAAAGCTGGTAAGGCGTGTGGAACTGTCGTTGAAACTGTCTTGCTGGCTGGGGCGGTAGGATTCGAACCTACGAAATGCCGGGATCAAAACCCGGTGCCTTAGGCCTCTTGGCGACGCCCCAGTGGTTTTTCAGAGTCTCTTCGCCAGGGAAACATGCAACGGCGAGCGATCCACGCCCACCGCGATCCATGCATGCAGCCCTTCCGGCAATTCCGCGAGCGCGGCCTCGGCGGAGGCGCGATCACTGAACTCGACGAAACAACCGCTGCCGGACCCGGTGAGGCGTGGCGTGCCGATCCGCGAAAGCGCCGCGAACACTGCCTCGATGGCGGGTTCACGGCGTCGCAGGACCGGCTCGAACGCATTACCGAGCAACTTTCCCGAAACGAAGTCGGCTATTTTCGCGGGTGCAGCATTGCGCGTCAAATCAGGGGCTTGGAACAACTCCCCGGTCGGGACGTGGATTCCCGGATCGGCCAGCAGATAGCAGGCGCTGGGCAAGCGGATCGGGGCCAGGACCTCGCCCACGCCTTCGGCCCAGGCGTTGTCGCCCTGGACGAAGACCGGCACATCGGCGCCGAGTCGCAAACCCAAACCAGCCAGCCGACCCAGATCGAAATCCAGGCCCCAAAGCCGGTTCAGGACAACCAGCACGGTTGCCGCATCCGAGGAGCCGCCACCGAAACCACCCCCTACCGGCACATGTTTTTCGACGAAGATGTCTGCACCTTTGCCGATGTTTGCTTCTGATTGCAGCAATCTGGCGGCTCGAACGGCCAGGTCGTCTGCTTCGGACACGCCCTTCACGGATGCGCCATGGCGGACTATCAAGCCATCTTCACGAATCCTCAGCTTCAGGGAGTCGCCCCAGTCCAGCAATCGGAACACGGTCTGCAACTGGTGGTAGCCGTCGTCTCGCCGACCCGTGATCTGCAGGAACAGGTTCAGCTTGGCTGGCGCCGGCCAGGCGGACCAGCCGTCCACTTCGTCCGGTACTCTCATTGCGCGGAAAAATCCCAGCGGTCCACGATCAACCGCACCGAGGCCTTGTCCCGTTGCGCCTCGATCCGGCGCGGCAAAGAGGGCTGCGGGCCTTCGGCGGGGAACCATTGCGGGTACTCGATGCGCCAGTCGGCCTGTTCGACGCGCTGCAGCTGCCCTTCCGCGGAGTAGGACCTGTCTTGCAGCGGAAAGCCTTCCGCCGGAAGCCCACGCACCCATTGCGCCAAAGCGTTGACCGGGATGTCCCAGCCGGTGGCTTCCAGCAGCAGCGCCTCGGCGTCCTCGCCTTCGCGCGGACCGCCCTGCAAACCCTCCAGACGGCCCGCTTCGGAATGGGTGTCGCCGATCAGGCGCCAGCTCTGGCGGGTGATGGGAGCGACCAGCGAGACCACATAGCCCTGGCCATCCTGCCGCCATTCGATCTTGCCGTTGCCGCCCTTGCCTGCATTGTTGATCGCCACCCGGCCCTCGAACGACCATTGCCGCTGCCCGTGCAGCCAGGCCGCCCGGCTGGCCTGCGCGCGTTCGGCGGATTCGATGCCTTGTTGGTCGAGCGGCGGCGCTTCCCGCACGCTCCGGGTGGCGCAAGCGCCCAGCAGCAGCAACGACGCGGACAATGCGAGCGGACGAAAAAATCCGCTCATGCGCCGGTCTTCTCCAGCGCGCGCTGCAGCGAACGATTCTCCGGATCCAGCTTGCGCGCTTCGTCGAAGAACTTGCGTGCCTCGTCCTGTTTGCCGGCCACCCAGAGCACCTCGGCGATATGCGCTGCGATTTCCGGATCCTTCTGCAGGACGAAGGCGCGGCGCAGCTCGACCAGGGCCTCGGCGTTGCGGCCCAGTCGATACAGCACCCAGCCGTAGCTGTCGATGATCGCCGCCTCGTCCGGCTCGGCGGCGCGGGCACGATCGATCAGCTCCAGTGCTTCCTGGTAGCGCGTGGTGCGGTCGGCCAGGGTGTAGCCCAAGGCATTCAACGCGGCGACGTTTTCCGGATCGGCGACCAGGATCTTGCGCAGGTCGGCCTCGGCCCGGTCGATGCGATCGCGTCGCTCCCAGGCCAGGCCGCGCGCATACAGCAGGGCGTTGTCGTCTGGATACGCGGCCAGCCCGCGCGCCAGCACGTCCAGCTCGCCGGCATCGTCGTCGTTCTTCTGTTTCAGCTCCGCTTCCAGCAGATAGGCCGCACGCCGCGCGTCGTCGTCGGCGCTGGCGTCGCCTTGCAATTCATTCACCTGGGCGAAGGCTTCGTCCTTCTTGCCAAGCTCGAACAATACGTTGGCGATGCGCAGGCGCGCTTCGGTGCGTTGCCCGCCACCGGGAACGCCGCGATACCACTCCAGCGCTTCCTGCGGACGCTTGAGGAACTGGGCGATCTGGCCCAGCAGCAGGCGGCGTTCGGGGTCGGGGCTGCTGGCGTTCTTGCGCAATTCGTCGTACAGCAGGCCCAGGGACTTGTTGTCCTCGGCCTTGGCCAGCAGCGAAGCGCGCAGACCGTAGGTCTGGTTGTCCTGCGGGCCGCGCGCGAGCGTGGCCGAGGCCATGGTCTGGTCGCCGAGCGCGTCGTATTCGGCGGCGATCGGCAGCCGCAGCGTGGGCAGCAGCAAGGCCGAATCGGAAAGGCCGCCCAGCACCTTGCGTGCTTCCTCGGTGTTGCCAGCCTTGCGCAACTGGCTGGCGCGCAACAGGGCCACGCGTGGTTCCGCCGGGAAACGCCTGACCGCCTCGCCGGCGATGCGTTCGGCCAGCGCCGGCTCGTCGAGCGACTGGGCCAGGCCACCGAAAGCCAGCCAGGCCTGCAGGTTGCCGGGAATGGCACCCGCATCGACGAAGTCACCCAGCAGGCGAGCCGACAGCTTCGGGTCGCGGCCACCGCTGCCCAGCACGGTCAGGGCGTAGCGCCAGCCCATCTCGTCCTTGTCGCGCAAAAGGGCTTCCAGCTCGCGTCGCGCGGCACGGGCATCGCTCTTGCGCAAGGCCAGCGCCGCTTCGGCGGCACGCATGGCCAGTGATTGCGGCGCGCGCTGGTGCCAGAGTTTCAGGGCCTGGGCGGCTTGCGCATCGTCATTGGCCAGCAGCGCGATACGGGTGGCGCGTTCGGCCAGGCCGGCGTCATCGCTGGCCTTGGCGGCCTGCAGGTACCAGCGCGAAGCCTCGGGCAACTGGCCAGCCTGGAGGGCGAATTCGCCGGCCATTACCGCCGTCAGGGTGTCATCCGACTTCAGCTTGGCCGGGGTGGCCAACCCGGGTGCCGCAAAGGTCAGGAACAGCACTGCGCCAAGGGCGATACGAATCATTGCGGGCATGGAAGCGAACCGGGCCGTAAAATGGCGGCCTTCGAAGGCCGAAAGCTTAGCGCAAGCACCTGAACGATGACGTTGTGGGTACTAGGACTCAACCACCAGACCGCGCCGGTCGACCTGCGCGAGCGCGTCGCGTTCGACGCCGCCGCCCTGCCCGCGGCACTGGCTTCGCTGCGTGGCCTGGCGGAAGTTTCCGAAGTCGCGTTGCTGTCCACCTGCAACCGCACCGAGCTGTACGCCATCGCCGCGGACGGGAACACGCTGGGCGACTGGCTGGCCACGCATGCCGACGGCCTCGACGGTTATCTGTACCGGCACAGCGATGCGGATGCGGTGCGGCACCTGTTCCGGGTCGCGACCGGGCTGGACTCGATGGTCCTGGGCGAGCCGCAGATCCTCGGCCAGGTGAAGGAAGCCTGGGCCGCGGCGCGCGAACACGGCGCCCTCGGCAATCGCCTCGATCGCCTGTTCCAGCAGACCTTTGCCGTGGCCAAGCGCGCGCGCACCGATACCCGCGTCGGCGCCAATCCGGTCTCGGTGGCTTCCACCGCCGTGCGCCTGGCGCAGAATTCGTTCGCGCGCCTCGATGATTCAACGGTATTGCTGATCGGCGCCGGCGAAACCATCGAACTGGCCGCGCGCCACCTGAGCGAAGGCAAGGTGCGCCGCCTGCTGATCGCCAACCGCACCCTGTCGCACGCGCAGGAACTGGCCACCCGCCACGGCGGCTACGCCCTGCCGCTGGCCGAACTGGAGCGCCATTTGGCCGAAGCCGACGTGGTGTTTTCGGCCACCGCAAGCCGCGAACCCATCGTTACCCGCAGCCAGGTCGCCGCCGCGCTGGGCAAGCGCAAGCACAAGCCGATGCTGCTGTTCGACCTGGCCGTGCCGCGCGATATCGAACCCGGCGTGGCCACGCTCGCCGATGCCTATCTGTACACGGTCGACGACCTGGAACGCGCGGTCGAAGACAACCGCCGTGGTCGCCGCGAAGCCGCCGAAGCGGCCGAAGCGATCATCGAACTGCAGGTCGCGCGCTACATCGAGAACCTGCACGCCAGCTCGCGCCAGGAACCCTTGAAGCGCCTGCGCGCGCACGGCGATGCGGCACGCGAGGACGTGCTGGCCAAGGCCCGACAGCAACTCGCCAGCGGTCGCGATGCCGGGGAAGTGCTCGACTTCCTCGCCCACACCCTGACCAACCGCCTGCTGCATCCGCCGACCGCCGCGCTGCGCGACGCGGCGCTGTCGGGCGATGCGGAACTCGCGCGTGCGGCGGACAAGCTGTTCCCGGCGCAGGCGCCCTACTCCCATCCCAAGAAACCCGATGACGCCGACCCTGCGCCGTAAACTCGAAGCGCTGGCCGAACGCCGCGAAGAACTCGAACGCCTGCTCTCCGATCCCGGCGTGGTCGCCGACAACGATCGCTTCCGCAAGTACTCGCGTGAGTTCTCGCAACTGGAACCGGTGTCCACCGCATTGAGCGAGGAAGCGAAGGCCAAGCGCGACCTCGCCGCGGCCGAGGCCCTGCGCAACGATCCGGAGATGCGCGAACTGGCCGAAGAGGAAATCGCCACGGCGCAGTCGCGCCTACTGCAACTGGAAGACGAACTCGCCCTGCTGCTGGTGCCCAAGGATCCGCGCGACGACTCCGACCTGTTCCTTGAAGTGCGTGCAGGCACCGGCGGCGACGAGGCGGCGATCTTCGCCGGCGACCTGTTCCGCATGTACGCGCGTTATGCCGAACGCCAGGGCTGGAAGGTGGAAGTGGCCTCCGACAGCCCCGGTGAGCACGGCGGCTACAAGGAAATCGTGGCCAAGGTCAGTGGTCGCGGCGCGTTCTCGCGCTTGAAGTTCGAATCCGGCACCCATCGCGTGCAGCGCGTGCCGGAGACCGAATCGCAGGGTCGCATCCATACCTCGGCCGCAACCGTGGCGATCATCCCCGACGATGATGCAGTGGAAGAAGTGGTGATCAACCCGGCCGACCTGAAAGTCGACACCTTCCGTTCCTCCGGCGCTGGCGGCCAGCACGTCAACAAGACCGAGTCGGCGATCCGCATCACCCATATTCCCAGTGGTCTGGTGGTGGAAAACCAGACCGCGCGTTCGCAGCATGCCAATCGCGATCTCGCGATGAAGCGGCTCAAGGGGCAACTGCTGGAAGCCGAACGCAGCAAGCAGGCCGCCGCCCAGGCCGAGTCGCGCAAGCTGCAGGTCGGCAGCGGCGACCGCAGCCAGCGCATCCGCACCTACAACTTCCCGCAGGGTCGCATCACCGACCACCGCGTGGAAGGCCTGACCCTGTACGACCTGCCCAACATCCTCCAGGGCAACCTGGACGAACTGGTGGAACGACTGGCCCGCGAGCACCAGGCCGACGAGCTCGCAAGACTCACGGAGGCCGCATGAATCCGACCATTCGCCGCGCGACCGTCGACGACGTGGACGCCATCGCCCCATTGTTCGATCACTACCGCATGTTCTACCAGCAGCCTTCCGATGAAGCGCTGGCGCATGAATTCATCGGCGAGCGCCTGCAACGCGGCGAGTCGGTGATCTTCCTCGCTGAGGTGGCCGGCAAGGTCGCCGGCTTCACCCAGCTGTTCCCTTCGTTCTCCTCGGTGCGTGCCGGACGCGCGTTCGTGTTGAACGATCTCTACGTCGATATCGCCGCACGCCGACTAGGCGTGGCCCGCACGCTGCTGCAGGCCGCCGCGGACTTCGCCCACGCCGAGGGAGCGATCCGCCTGGAACTGGAAACCGACCACGACAACCGCAGCGCCCAGGCGTTGTACCGGCATATGGGTTGGGAGCCGTATGAAGGGACGTTGCGGTTTCGCTTGTCGCTGGAAGCATAGTTGAGGGTCGCATGAAAGATCAGCGCATCTTCTGGGACTGGTTTATAGCCAATGAATACAAGTATCGGAATGTCGAAGTTCCAGAGAAGGAACGGCTGCTGGACGAAATTCTCGGTGCGCTGCATACATACTCTCCAGAGCTTTGGTTTGAAACGGGCACAGCCGATGACGGCGTGCAGGAGCTCATCATCTCTGCAGAGGGCAACCCAGATTATTTCTCGAAAGTCCGGACACTAATTGCGGCGGCGCCACCTGTCACCAATTGGCGATTTATAGCGTTTAAGCCTGCCATGGGATTTGAGTTCAATACCAACTACGAGGGCATTACGTTCTGCCCAGACTCAACTTGGTTCTTACCACTTAGAGCGGACTCAGACCCAACTGCCCTTGGCATCCGCATTGCCTATAGTCACTTCGATGAAAGCCGCAGAGGTGATTTTCTTGCCGGCACATACATCATGCTGGAGTGCGCGCTTGGCGAGCTGGCCCTCGCGGAGCGAATTCAACAAATCGAAGTCACATTTCTTCCATCGAGCCCCAAGACTATTGGGTACTACCCCGTTACGGATCTTCAAGACTACTTAGATCGGCGCGTCGGCAGTGATTCCTGATACTTCATTCGAGCCGGCCCCCTTCTGGGGTTACTTGTTCAGACCTCCCATGAGTTAGGCTTCGCAGCATGACCGCCAGTCCTGACTTCATTCCCTTGAACCTCTGCGTGCTGACCGTTTCGGATACGCGCACACCGGCCGACGACAAGTCCGGCGATTACCTGGTTGCCGCCCTCCAGCAGGAAGGCCATCACCTGGCCGAACGCGCGATCCTGCGCGACGACCGCTACCAGCTCCGTGCCCTAGTTTCGAAGTGGATCGCCGATGCCGGAATCAACGGCGTACTGGTCACCGGCGGCACCGGCTTCACCGGCCGCGACTCCACGCCCGAAGCCCTGCTCCCGCTGCTGGACAAGGAAATGCCCGGCTTCGGCGAACTATTCCGCGCGATCAGCTTCGAAGAAATCGGCACCTCTTCCCTGCAATCGCGTGCGTTCGCCGGCCTTGCCAACGGCACCTTCCTGTTCTGCCTGCCCGGTTCCACCTCGGCCTGTCGCACCGGCTGGGAAAAGATCATCCGCGCCCAGCTCGACGCCCGCACCACACCTTGCAACCTCGCCACCCTGCGTCCCCGCCTGAAGGAGTAAGCGCATGTCCCTGGACACCACGTTGCGTCTCTTGGCCCGCGCCAGCGGCCTGACCGCCACCGACATCGCCACCGCGATCCCGCGCGCCGGCGTGGCCACGGTCAAGTCCTGGCTGAGCGGCGACAAGATGCCGGGCAAGGACCAGATCGACGCCCTCGCCCGCACCTTCGGCGTCCCCGCCGGCGCGTTGCTGTCGGAACTGGCCAGCACCTTCGACCCAGCCCGCACCAAGGGCGAGCACGACCTGCTTGCCGCCTATCGCACGCTCAACACGCGCCAGCAGGGCGCATTGCTGGAAGTGGCGCGGAGCATGGCCGACCCCGCCGGCCGCAGGAAGGCAAAGAAATGAAGAACCTCAAGCGCAAGGAATACGAAAAGCTGCTGGAACCGCTGCAACTGGAACTGGTGGCGATGTCGCGCTGGCTGCAGCACACCGGCAAGCGCGTGGTGGTCGTGGTCGAGGGCCGCGACACCGCCGGCAAGGGCGGCGTGATCAATGCGATCTCCGAACACCTCAACCCGCGCCAGTGCCACGTGCTGGCCTTGTCCAAGCCCAGCGAGCGCGAAGCCACGCAATGGTATTTCCAGCGCTACGTGCCGTACCTGCCTGCCGCGGGCGAACTCCTGCTGCTGGACCGCAGCTGGTACAACCGCGCCGGGGTCGAGAAGGTCATGGGCTTCTGCAACGACGCCCAGTACAGGGCTTTCCTGCAACAAGCGCCGGTGTTCGAGAAACTGCTGACCGACGACGGCATCCTGCTGTTCAAATACTGGCTGTCCGTGGATCAGGCCGAACAGGAGGAACGTTTCGCCGAACGCCTGGAAGACCCATTGAAGAAATGGAAGCTGTCGTCGATCGACGTGCAGGCGCGGGAAAAATACGCCGACTACACCCGCGCGCGCGAAGCCATGCTCAAGGCCACGAATACCGAAGACGCGCCGTGGACGCTGGTCGATTTCAACGACCAGAAGCGCGGCCGCCTGAGCCTGATCCGCGACCTGCTGGATCGCCTGCCGGATACGCAGGTGCCCGATTCGGGGATCGAATTCCCGCCATTGAAGGGCAAGCCGCAGAAGGAGCGTTTCGGCGTGGTCAAGCCGATTGCGGACTACTATCCGTAAACCCTATTAGGGTGGGCCCCGGCCCACCGGATGGATCAACGGCTGCCCTTGCGGCAGGCTTGAACCCGCCCCATGGCCATGTTCCCTTGGGCTTAGGCAACATTCACCAAGCCGGCACGACACTTTCGCCTCACCACTTCAAAGGAGCTGACCCATGAAACACGGCAACCGATATGTTTCCGCACTGTTGTTGTCCCTGGGATTGCTGTTCACAGCCTCGGCCGTGCAGGCACAGGTGGTGGGCTACAACTTCCGCTCCGGCGACCTGTGGGTCGACACCCGCCTCGGCGAGATCAATGACTACGGCTCCCGCTACCGCGAACCCTTCATCGGCGAGATGACCGGTTACTACGGCGCGCCACGTCCGTTGATCGTCGACCTGTTCGATCGCCGCTGGTCCGCGGGCGACATCTATTACGCCTGCTCCATCGCCCATGTGCTGGGCATCCCCTGCGTGAACGTGGTCCGCGAATACGACCGCAACCCCGGCCAGGGTTGGGGCGCGATAGCCAAACGCATGGGCATCAAGCCCGGCTCGGCGCAATTCCATCGGCTCAAGAACGGCTTCTCGAATACCTATGACCGCTGGGGCTATCCGGTTGCGGTAAACCGCAACGTCCATGTCGACTGGTCCAAGCATGGCCCGGGCAAGAAATCCTCATCGGGCAGCCATGTGCAGGGCGGCGGGTCCACGCACTCCGGCAAGTCACCCAAGGCCTCCGTTGACCACGGCCAGGGCAAAGGAAAGAGCGGCCAGGACAAGGGCCAGGGCAAAGACAAAGGAAACGGGAACGGGAAAGGCAACGGGAACGGGAAAGGCAACGGAAAGGGCCACTGACCCTCGCCACTTTCCAGTTTCACCGACAAAAAAAC
>JBOHXX010000085.1:0-11232 GCA_050737675.1 Pseudoxanthomonas sp. | reverse complement strand
CGCCCAAGCTGTTCGGCCGCGCGCCGGTGATCATCGATTTCGGCGGCCTGGCGCGGATGCCGGATGTCGCCACCGCCCAGGCACTGCTGGATGGACTGCGCGACGCCGGCGTCCTTCCGGTCGGCCTGTCCTACGGCACCCGCGAAACCGAGCAGCTTGCGGAACAGTTGAAGCTGCCGTTGCTGGCCAAATTCCGCGCGCAGTACGAGCCGGTCGCCGCTGCCCCCGCTGCGGTGGCCCCGGCAGCCCGCCGCGAGAGCGTCGCGGCTGAAGCCGCGCCCGCCAAAACCGCCAAAACCGCTGTCCCGGCCACCGGTGCCAACAGTCCCGGCCTGATCCAGAAGACCCCGGTCCGCTCCGGCCAGCAGCTGTATGCGGAAAATCGCGACCTCACCGTGCTCAACACGGTCGGCGCCGGCGCCGAGGTCATTTCCGACGGCTCCATCCACATCTACGGTACCTTGCGCGGTCGCGCGCTGGCGGGTGCCCAGGGCAACATCGACGCGCGCATCTTCTGCCAGGAGTTCCATGCCGAACTCGTGGCGATCGCCGGCCATTACAAAGTGCTGGAAGACGTACCCAAGGAACTGCGCGGCAAGCCCGTCCAGGTCTGGCTCGAGAAAGATCAACTCATGATTGCCGCACAGTGATGCCTTCCGGCGCGGTACGCGCTGGAGCGGTCCACTGAAGCGGCATTCCCCCGAACGCACAAGCAGGAGACACACCTTTGGCTGAAATCATCGTAGTCACTTCCGGAAAAGGCGGCGTAGGCAAGACCACCACCAGCGCCAGCATCGCCTGCGGCCTGGCGCGTCGCGGCAAGAAGGTCGCGGTCATCGACTTCGACGTCGGCCTGCGCAACCTCGACCTGATCATGGGCTGCGAGCGCCGCGTCGTGTACGACTTCGTCAACGTCACCCAGGGCGAGGCCACGTTGAAGCAGGCGCTGATCAAGGACAAGCGTTTCGACACGCTGTTCATCCTGGCTGCGTCGCAGACCCGCGACAAGGACGCGCTGACCAAGGAAGGCGTGGAAAAAGTGCTGAAGGACCTGGACGCCGACGGTTTCGACTTCATCGTCTGCGACTCGCCGGCCGGCATCGAAAAGGGCGCCTACCTGGCCATGTATTTCGCCGATACCGCCGTGGTGGTGGTGAATCCGGAAGTCTCCAGCGTGCGCGACTCCGACCGCATCCTGGGCTTGCTGGATTCCAAGACCCGCAAGGCAGAGAACGGCGAAACCCTCAAGCCGCACCTGCTGCTGACCCGCTACAGCCCCTCGCGCGTGGAAGCGGGCGAGATGCTCAGCATCAAGGACGTCGAAGAAGTGCTGGGCCTGAAGACGCTGGGTGTGATCCCCGAATCCGGTGACGTGCTCAACGCCTCCAACAAGGGCGAGCCGGTGATCCTGGAACTGGAATCGGTGGCCGGCCAGGCCTACGACGACGCGGTAGGCAGGCTGCTGGGCGAAGACCGCCCGTTGCGCTTCACCACGGTGGAAAAGAAAGGCTTCTTCAGCAAGTTGTTCGGAGGCTGAGCATGGGACTGTTCGATTTCCTCAAGCCGAAGAAAGAAACCGCCTCCATCGCCCGCGACCGCCTGCGCATCATCGTCGCCCAGGAACGGACCACCCGTGGCGCGCCCGACTACCTGCCGATGCTGCAACGCGAATTACTGGAAGTGATCAAGAAATACGTCAACGTCGATGCCGACGCGGTCAACGTGAAACTGATCAAGGAAGGCGAACACGACGTGCTGGATATTTCGGTATCGCTGCAGGAAGGCGCCGCCTGATTGCACGTAGGAGCGGTCCCTGACCACGACAGGCCGTATCGATAGAGCCCGGTCGCGGCCAGGGGCCGCTCCTACAGGATTTGCCATGAACGCCTTGCCCGCCCTCACGGATTCCACGCCTGACGTGTTGTGCGTTCGCGACTTGCCGTTCGACGATCTCGCCGCCCTGCTGTCACGCCATAACCTGCAACTGCAGAGCGTGGACGACGGCACACCCATCCCCGGCAGCTTCTGGGGCGACCCCGAGGCCGGCGTGATCGGAAGCACCGTCTACGCACGCAACGACACGCCGGTGCATTCGTTGCTGCACGAAGCCTGCCACCTGGTCGTGCTGCCGCCCGAACGCCGCGCGCTGGTGCACACCGATGCCAGCGATTCGGATATCGAGGAAGACGCGACCTGCTACCTGCAGATCGTGCTCGCCGGCCAATTGCCCAGCGTCGGCAGCGACCGGCTGATGGCGGACATGGATGCCTGGGGTTATTCGTTCCGCCTGGGAAGCACGCGGGCGTGGTTCGAGCGCGATGCCGAAGACGCGCGCGCGTGGCTGGTGGAACGGGGTTTGCTGCAGCATTGATTGCATCGCGCGGGCAAGGACAGTGACGAGGATGGATCCGGATTCAATCTTGAATCGACGCCACTGAATCGCCCTGCGCTTGCGCGGCGCCCGCCGTCCCACTAGCCTTCGGCTTCCAGCGCACGGCGCATACACCCAAGGATTCCCCGTGAAGCAACGTCACCTCCTGCTTGCGCTCGCCGTCGGCGCCTGTGTGATCACGCTGGCTGCCTGCAAGAAGGAGCAGGGAGAACCCACCGGAGGCACGGCGCAGACTGCGCCGCAGGGCGAGAACGCCGACCAGTTCATCGCCCGCGTCAACGAGGAGATGCGCAAGTCCTATCCGGAAATCTCCTCGGCGCAGTGGCTGTCTTCGACCTACATCAACGACGACACCCAGATGCTGGCGGCCAAGGCCAACGAACGCTACCTGACCCAGCTCAACGGCTGGATCGAACAGGCGAAGAAGTTCGAGGGGCAGGAGATGACCCCGGCGACCGCGCGCGCGATCCACCTGCTCAAATTGCAGACCTCGATGCCAGCGCCCAAGGATCCCGCCAAACTGGCGGAACTGACGCAAATTTCCACGCGCATGGAAGGCATGTACGGCGCCGGCGAATACTGCACCGGCGAAGGCGATGCCAGACAGTGCCGCCAGCTCGGCGAACTCGAAGACGTACTGCGCAGCAGTCGCGATTACGACAAGCAACTCGATGCCTGGCAGGGCTGGCACACCATCTCCAAGCCCATGCGCGGCGACTACACGCGCTTCGCCGAACTGGTCAACGAAGGCGCCCGGGAAATGGGCTACGCCGACACCGGCGAGATGTGGCGCAGCGGCTACGACATGACCCCGGTCGAGATCGCCGCGGAAACCGACCGCCTGTGGGGCCAGGTCAAGCCGCTGTACGAGCAACTGCACTGCTATACGCGGACCAAGCTGGAAGCGCAGTACGGCCAGGACAAGGGCCAGGTCGATGGCCTGCTGCCTGCACACCTGCTGGGCAACATGTGGCAGCAGGACTGGGGCAACCTGTGGGACATGCTGGAGCCGTACAAGGACGCCGGCAGCCTGGACGTCACCGGCGCGCTGGAGAAGCAAGGCAACCAGGAATACGAGAAGCTGGTCAAGGCGGCCGGGCTGGAGGCGCTGGATCCGTTCGAGGATGCGCGCACCAAGGGTTATGGTCAGTTGCTCAAGGACCTGGGCCATGCGCCAAGCGCGGCCGAGCGCAACACACTGAACCAGCGCGCCTACGACGAAGCCATCGCCCGCGTCGCCGCGATCCGGCGCAATGCCGACACGGCGATGGCCAAGTCGATGGCCGGGCAGGCGCAGGATTTCTACACTTCGCTGGGCATGCCCAAGCTGCCCGCGAGTTACTGGGACAAGACCCAGTTCATCAAGCCGCTGGACCGCAACGTGGTCTGCCACGCCAGCGCCTGGGACATGAACCTGGCCGGCGACGTGCGCACCAAGATGTGCATCAAGCCGAACGAGGAAGATTTCACCACGATCTACCACGAGCTCGGCCATGTCTATTACTACCTGGCCTACAACAAGCTGCCGCCGCTGTTCCAGGGCGGCGCCAACGACGGTTTCCACGAAGCCATCGGCGACACCATGGTCCTGGCGATGACCCCGAAGTACCTCAACTCGATCGGCCTGGTCGGCACGCCGCAACAGGGCGATGAGGCGTTGATCAACTCGCAGATGCGCATGGCCCTGGCCAAGGTCTCGTTCCTGCCGTTCGGCCTGATGATCGATCGCTGGCGCTGGGGCGTGTTCGATGGTTCGATCAAGCCCGACCACTACAACCAGGCCTGGTGGCAGTTGAAGGCGCAGTACCAGGGCGTGGCCCCGGCGACGCCGCGCGGCGAGGACTTCTTCGATCCGGGCGCCAAGTACCACGTGCCGGGCAATACGCCGTACACGCGTTATTTCCTTTCGCACATCCTGCAGTTCCAGTTCTACAAGGGACTGTGCGACGCCTCCGGCTACAAGGGCCCGCTGTACGACTGCACGTTCTACGGCAACAAGGTCGCCGGACAGAAGTTCTGGGCGATGCTGGAAAAAGGCTCCAGCCAGCCGTGGCAGGCCACGCTGAAGGAGCTCACCGGCAGCGACAGGGCCGATGCCGGCGCGGTGCTGGAATACTTCGCCCCGTTGCAGGCCTGGCTCAAGCAGCAGAACGAAGGCAAGACCTGTGGCTGGCAAGTGCCGGCCACTGCCACGCCGCAGGCGACCACCGCCAAGGGCTGAACGAGCCAACCTCATCGAACAAGTTGAGAAAGGCCGGCGAAAGCCGGCCTTTTTGCCGACACGGCCAACTGCTACATTGCCCTTGCCGGAGGCGTTCGCCTTCCAGCTGGACCCGTTTCTGGTCACGTCTCATTTGTCATTTCCACCGGAAGGAACCTGCACATGAAGTCGCTCCACCCCTTTCCCTTCAACGCCTGCCTGCTTGCCGGCGTGCTGTTTTCCATTGCCCCTTCCGCTTTCGCGGCCCAGCGGGTGCCGAGCGAGCGCAGCAAGGCGGTACCCGTAGTAGTGGCGCCCGCCTGGCGGATTGCCAGTTTCCCCGTCGCGCAGGTGTCGCGCCTGCAGTACCAGGAAATGTCGGCGGTACGGATCCTGAAAGTGCAACAGAACAACGCCACGCGCCGGATGAAGCCCGTGCAGATCGGCATCAACCGCGCCGCCTTGAGCGAGGGCACGACCGCTTCCCTGCCGCCGCTGAACTGGATCCAGAGAAAAGACGGCAGCTCGGTCGCCCGCATCGAGGTGCGCTCCCCGCTGGCCCTCGCCTTGCGTGTCGGCCTGCAGGTCGATGCGCTTGATCCGCGCGCCGAATTGCGCTTCGCCGGTTCCGCTGAACCTTCGCGCGTGGTAGCGGTGATGGGCGGATTGGAAATCCGCCGGCTCGCCGATCGCGACCACATCTTCTGGACCCCGAGTACCGATGGCGAGACCCAGTTCATCGAGGTCTACCTGCCCAAGGGCGCATCCCGCGCCGGTACCAGGCTGCAAGCGCCCCAGCTGTCGCACCTGCTGGCCGACAGCCGCAATGATTTCAAGATGATCGAGAAGATCGGAGAGTCGGGCCCCTGCAACATCGATACCGCCTGCCGCGTGGGCGAACTTGGCGCGGATTTCGTCAGCGCCAAGAACGCGGTGGCGCACATGAATTTCGTGATCGCGGGCGAAGGGACGTATATCTGTACCGGCACCTTGCTGGCCGACAACGTAACCACCTCGCAGATTCCCTATTTTTATACCGCCAACCATTGCATCGGCAACCAGGCGGTTGCCTCCACCCTCAATACTTTCTGGAAGTACGAAGCCACCGCTTGCGGCAGCGGAGTGGTGGCGGCCAAGGTCCAGCTCGCAGGCGGCGCCGCCTTCCTGTATTCCGACCCTGACACCAGCGCTTCCAATCAGCCGACCAATGGCACAGACGGCGCGCTGTTACGCCTCAACAACACACCGCCGGCAGGAGCGGAGTTTGCAGGCTGGGATTCGGCGCCGCTGGCTGGCTCCAGCAACATCATCGGCATCCATCACCCGTCGGGAGACGTGAAGAAAGTCTCCTCCGGCAAGCAGATGTCGGTCGACTCCTACCAGAACGCGGTGGCCTGGCTGAGTGGCACCACCGAGGGCGGCAGCAGCGGCTCGGGCCTGTTCACCGCCGACGCTACTGGCTATCACCTGCGTGGCGGCCTGTATGGCGGTTCCGCTGAGTGCGCCAACAGTGGTTCGACCACGACTACGTTGAATCGCGACTACTACTCGCGCTTCGATGTGGTGTTCCCGCATATCAGCCAATGGCTGGCGCCCACACCGACGTTCATCCGGGTCAACGGCTCGCAACCACGCATTCCCGGCAGACCGGCGGCAACAGTACCCGCAGCCGCACCGCCTGTCAGCAAGGACTCACCACGGATTCGCGTCAGGACCAGGATCTACGAACCGTGATCGTACGGACGACGCCGCAGCCAGGCCGCGGACCAGGCTGAATCCGGCCCGTAGGAGCGCCCCATGGGCGCGAGCTCTTGAGTTCTTCGCAATCTGATCGGATAGCTCGCGCCCATGGGGCGCTCCTGCAAGGGAAGCCATAAAAAGAAAGGCCGGCAATGCCGGCCTTTTTCCTGCGTGTCGCATGCTCAGGGCGCGTCGTCCGCCAGAGCCTTCGCAGCTGTCATGGACTGCTCCAGCCGCGACTCGAACTCCTCGAAGGTCATTCCCTGCCCCGCGGCTTCCGCATGCGCCGCATCCTTCAACGCATCCGACCAGGTCAGGCGCACCGGCGTGCCCTGCGCTTCATGCAGCACCGCGGCACGACGGATCATCGCCAGTACGTGCGCGGCGCTGTCCGAGCTGCCGGCGATCTGGCCGTCCATGCCCAGCACCCATTCGCCTTCGCGGCGGACGATGCCGGCCAGCAATCGGCCCTGCTGGTCGCGCAATTCCGCATGCGGTTCGATCGGGACGCCACCCGCTTTGCTGGTGCCAGCCTTGGCGGCATTGCGCTTCCTGGCCTCGCGACCGATTTTGGAATTGATGGACATGCGCTCGCTTGCGGTAAGAGGACGAAAGGAAAGTCTGCAGGAGGAACGATTACCGACCTCTAAAGCTGGTTGGGCGACTCCACCGTGGCCACCTCGGATGGAGTCGCCGGCAACCGCTTGCAGACATTGCGCTCCCAGCGCCAGAACATCCAGCCCAGCAAGGTCAGCGACGCGCTGCCCAGCGCCAGGTGCAGCGGATCGTGGCTGAGCCAGGGCGACATCGCGCCCGACACCAGCGCCGCCACCACCAGGCTGGTGAAGGCCTGCAGTGATGATGACGAACCGCGCTGGCGCGGATACATGTCGAGGATGGCGAGGGTCAGGATCGGGAATACCAGGGCCACGCCCACGCCGGTCAGGAACAGCGGCAATACTGCCCACGGAATCGTGAACGGGTCCGCGAAGGCGGCGTAGGCGATATGCAGCACCGCGCCGATCCCGCCGACCATGAATCCGATCGAGGTCGATCGATCGCCGCTCATGCGTCCGGCCGCGCGGCCCGACAGGTACGAACCGGTGACCATGCCGCCGATGGTCGGAATGAACAGCCAGGCGAAATCGCCTTCACCCAGCTGCAGGTGCTGCATCACGAATACTGGCGCCGAGGCGATGTACAGGAACATGCCGGCGAAATTGAACGAGCCCGCAGCCGCCAACCGCTGGAAGCGCGGGTTCGTGAAGATCGCAACGTAATCGCGCACCAGGCTGCGTGCGACCAGCGGCATGCGCGCGGCGGGCGGATTGGTTTCGGGGAACCACAACCAGGTGGCCAACAACAGCACCGCCGAGAACGCGGTCAGGAACCAGAAGATCACCGGCCATTGGCCCCAGCCCAGGATCCAGCCGCCGACGATTGGCGCGATCGCCGGGGCGATGCCGAACAGCATCGAGACCTGGCTCATCAGCCGCTGTGCGTCGTCGCCATGGAACAGATCACGGATCGCCGCGCGTCCCACGATCTGCCCAGCCCCCGCGGACAAGCCCTGGACCGCACGGAACGCGAGCAGCGTCGGTAGATCCTTCGACAATGCGCAGCCGATCGAGGCCAAGGTGAAAACGACCATGCCGCCAACGATCACCGAACGCCGGCCGATCGCATCGGACAGCGGCCCGTGGACGATGCTCATCGCCGCATAGGCGATCAGGTAGACGCTGATGGTCTGCTGGATCGCCAGCGGCCCGGCATCCAGTTGCGCGCCCATCTGCAGGAACGCCGGGAAGATGGTGTCGATGCAGAACGGACCGAGCATCGACAGGCCGGCGAGCAGCCAGGTCAGGCGGCGGGTGGAAACGGAGGAGCTCATCCTGGAGCGATCCTGCCGATGCTTTCGGCCGGCGCTGCCTTCGAGGGCGGTCCCTTCAACTCGATGACGTTGCCCTCGGGATCGGACAGGTATTGCGAGGGACCCTCGCCTTCGGCGCCATAGCGCGAAGCGAATTCGCCGATGCGCACGCCATGGGCCTGCAGGTGGGCGAGGATCGCGTCGCGCTCGAACGGCACCACGCCCAGGCACAGGTGATCGAGGTTGCGCCCTTCCTCGCCTGGGGCGGCACCCCCCATGCGGCCGAGCTTGCCGTCCACCGGGACCAGGTCGATCAGCGAGTCGCCTGCACGCAATTGCAGCAGCCCGATCCCGTCCTGGCGACGCTCCACCGTGCAGCCCAGCACCTCGCAGTAGAAGGCCTGCATGGCCGCGAGATCGCGGACCCGCAGCACCACGTGATCGATGCGCCGCAACTGGAAGGGAGGTTTGTTCATCGGATCCGGAGGGAAGGCAGCGCCTGCCATGTTACGGGGACAATGGCCGCTGTCGTCGAAATGAGCGGAGCCATAGGCCCGCAGATCGCGATTTTCGATCCGCGTTCACAAAGCCATCTGCCTTCGGCCTTGCTGCCTCGCCTCTTCAGCCCCGCATCAATGCCTGCCCGTACTCGATACGGGATACGAGGCAGGCCTGGGAGCAAGGGAGAGAAGGACTCCCCACAGGCTATAATTCCCCCGCAGCACGCAGTGGAAGAAGCGGGCCAGCCTCGTTGAGGCATGGGCCGCTGCCGAAGGCGCAACGCCCGTAATCGCTCAGGCCAGTGACCGCCGCGTGCACACACTCTGGAGAGACCGGTTGAATCCGGCGCCGAAGGGGCAAGAAGTTACGCGAGGAGAACACTTCCTTCGTCCGTACTTCCAAACTCTCAGGCAAAAGGACAGAGGGGCGCCCCGCGTGCGGCTTCGCACGTGCAGCAGCCATGAGCCTGGTTCTCATTGCCGCCCAACGGACGCCCCAGTCATGCCCCAGAACCCCTCGCCTTCCCTGCGCGACCTCGAACACCATTCCGCCTTCGTCGAGCGCCACATCGGCCCCAACGACGCCGAGATCGCACGCATGCTGCAGATCGTCGGCCACGACTCGCTGGATGCGATGACCGACGCCATCGTGCCCGCCAACATCAAATCGCCCGCCGCGCTCGCGCTGCCCGAAGCCATCACCGAAGTCGAGGCGCTGGCGAAGATCCGCAAGATCGCCGACCGCAACGAAGTCTTCCGCAGCTTCATTGGCCAGGGCTATTACGGCACCCACACGCCTAACGTGATCCTGCGCAACATCCTCGAGAACCCGGCCTGGTACACCGCCTACACGCCGTACCAGGCGGAGATCTCGCAGGGCCGCATGGAAGCGCTGATCAACTTCCAGACCCTGGTCGCCGACCTGACCGGGATGGAGATCGCCAACGCCTCGCTGCTGGATGAAGCCACCGCCGCGGCCGAGGCCATGACCTTGGCCAAGCGTTCGGCGAAATCGAAGTCGAATGTGTTCTTCGTGTCGAAGAATGTCCATCCGCAAACCCTCGAAGTGCTGCGTACCCGCGCCGAGCCGATGGGCATCCAGTTGCACATTGGCGACGACAGCGAAGCGCTGGGCCTCGACAGCTACGGCGTGCTGCTGCAATACCCGGACAGCCTCGGTCGCATCGGCGACCACCAGGCGCTGGCCGACGCGGTGCATGCGCGCAACGGCATCGTCGCCGTCGCCGCCGACCTGCTGGCGCTGACGCTGGTGAAATCGCCCGGCGAATGGGGCGCGGACATCGTGGTCGGCAACAGCCAGCGTTTCGGCGTGCCGTTCGGTTTCGGCGGCCCGCACGCCGCGTTCATGGCCTGCCGCGATGCCTACAAGCGTTCCATGCCCGGTCGCCTGATCGGCGTATCGGTGGATGCCGAGGGCAAGCCCGCCTACAGGTTGACGCTGCAGACGCGCGAGCAACACATCCGCCGCGAGAAGGCCACGTCCAACATCTGCACCGCGCAGGTGCTGCTGGCGGTGATGGCCAGCATGTACGCCGTCTACCACGGCCCCGAAGGCCTGGTCCGCATCGCCCGCCGCACCCACCGCCTCGCCTCGATCCTCGCCGACGCATTGCGCGAAGCCGGCGTCGAAGTCGACGGCGATTTCTTCGACACACTGCACGTTACTGGCGTCGATGCCGCACAGATCCACCTCTACGCAAGCCATGAGCGGATCAACCTGCGCAAGATCGATGCTTCCAGCGTCGGTATCAGCCTGGACGAAACCACCACCCGCGCCGAAGTCATCGCCTTGGCCAACCTGTTCGGCGCGCAGATCGATGACATCGACGCGCTGGATATCGAAACCAAGGACGCCCTGCCCGCATCGCTGCTGCGCACCAGTGCGTTCCTGACCCATCCGGTATTCAACACCCACCACAGCGAGCACGAACTGCTGCGTTACATGCGCGCGCTGGCCGACAAGGACCTGGCCATGGATCGGACCATGATCCCGCTGGGTTCGTGCACGATGAAGCTCAACGCCACCGCCGAGATGATCCCGGTGACCTGGCCGGAATTCGGCAACATCCATCCGCTCGCGCCGGCCGCGCAGGCCACCGGCTACAAGCAGCTGATCGACGAACTGGAAGCGATGCTGGTCGAATGCACCGGCTACGACGCGGTCAGCCTGCAACCCAACTCCGGTGCGCAGGGCGAATACGCCGGCCTGCTGGCGATCCGCGCGTATCATCTTTCGCGCGATGAAGGCCACCGCGACATCTGCCTGATCCCCGAGTCCGCGCACGGCACCAACCCGGCCAGCGCGCAGATGGCAGGCATGAGCGTGGTGGTGACCAAGTGCGATGCCAACGGCAACGTCGACGTGGAAGACATCCGCAAGCAGGCGGAAAAATATTCCGCCCGCCTGGCCGCGCTGATGATCACCTACCCGTCCACGCACGGCGTGTTCGAGGAAGACATCGTCGCCATCTGCGAGATCGTGCATGCGCACGGCGGCCAAGTGTACACC
>JBOHXX010000084.1:0-11258 GCA_050737675.1 Pseudoxanthomonas sp. | reverse complement strand
GGGTGGGGCCGATGATGCTGCAGTGCGAGCCGATGCTGGTGCCGTCGCCGATCTCGACCTCCGCCCCGATGCTGGTGAACGCGCCAACGCGGACATTGGCGCCCAGCCGCGCGGAGGGATCGATGAAGGCGCTGGGATGGATGAGTACGCCGTCGCCGGACATGGTCAGCCCCGGTCCTCGGCGCACAGTACTTCGGCCGATGCGACTTCGGCACCATCCACGCTGGCCACGCCTTCGTAAAGCGCCATGTTCCTGATCAGGCGCTTGAGCCTGACGTCCAGGTCCAGGCGATCGCCGGGCACCACCATCTTCTTGAAGCGCGCGTTGTCCACCTTGACCATGTAGAACATGCGGCCCGCGGTCTGTCCGTCATGCGAAAGCTGGGTCAGCAGCCCGCCGGCCTGGGCCAGTGCCTCGATGATCAGCACGCCGGGCATGATCGGCTTGCCGGGGAAGTGCCCAGTGAAAAAGGGTTCGTTC
Source organism: Pseudoxanthomonas sp. (assembly GCA_050737675.1). Taxonomy (GTDB): domain Bacteria; phylum Pseudomonadota; class Gammaproteobacteria; order Xanthomonadales; family Xanthomonadaceae; genus Pseudoxanthomonas_A. Next base: position 10,777 of record JBOHXX010000084.1, on the reverse strand, counting down.
TGGGTCACGTTCTTGTAGGCCAGGATGCGCTTGTCCGCCTCCATTTCCACCACGCGATCCACCAGCAGGAACGGGTAACGGTGCGGCAACAGCTTCTGGATGCCTGCGGCATCGAGGGGCAGCTGGAAGGTATGACTCATGGTTGTTCCTTGTCGTTGGCCTGCACGCGGCGTGCCAGTGCATCGAGTTGCTTGAACCTTGCGGCGTTCTTGCGCCAGGTACGGTTGTCGGTAAGCGGCGTGCCCGAGGAATACTCGCCGGGTTCGCGGATCGAATGGGTGACCAGCGACATCGCGGTGATAGTCACCTTGTCGCAGATCTCCAGGTGCCCGAGCACGCCGGCCGCGCCACCTATCAGGCAATAACGCCCGATCTTCGCGCTGCCGGCCGCGGCGCTGCAGCCGGCCATCGCCGTGTGTGCGCCGATATGCACGTTGTGGCCGATCTGGATCTGGTTGTCGAGGCGCACGTCCTCTTCCAGCACGGTGTCGCCCAGGGCGCCACGATCGATGGTGGTGTTGGCGCCGATCTCGCAATCGTCGCCGACCAACACGCCACCCAGTTGCGGCACCTTGATCCAGCGCCCCGCATCCATGGCCAGTCCGAAGCCGTCCGCGCCCAGCACCGCGCCCGGGTGGATGCGCACGCGTTGTCCCAGGCGGACCCGGGTCACCAGGGTGACCCGGGCGCCCAGTTCGCAGCCGGCGCCGACTTCGCAATCCTCGCCGATCACGCAGCCCGGCCCGATCACGCAGCCTTCGCCGATGCGGCTGTTGGCGCCGACCACCACGAAGGGGCCGACGTGGGCGCTGGCGGCGACGCTGGCGCGCGGATCGACCGCGGCGCTGGGGTGGATGCCGGCCTCGCGTGCGGGTTGCGATTCGAACAGCGCGGCTATCTTGGCGAAGGTCGTGTAGGGATCCCTGGCGATCAATGCGGTATGCGGGGCTGCGGCGGCGTCTTCCTCGCGCAGCACGACGATCGAGGCCTGGCTGGTGGCCAGTTGGCTGCGGTAGCGCGGGTTGGCGAGGAAGGCGAGTTGCCCGTCGCCGGCTCCGGCCAGCGTGGCCACGCCGTGCACTCGCGTACCGCCTTCGCCACGTACGGAAAGGGCGAAGCGCTCGGCGAGTTCGTCGGCAGTGGCCTGGAAGGCATCCATGAGCTGGCAGTTTAACGTCTGGGACAGGATCGGGTGGAAAGCAAAGGCCCGGACGTGTCCGGGCCTTTGCGTGGAACCGCGCGTGCGGGCAGCTTGGTCAGAACGCGCCGCCGAAGGTGAACTGCAGGCGTTCGATCTCGTCGTCGTCCTTGGTCCGCAGCGGCATGGCGTAGCTGATCGAGATCGGCCCCACCGGCGCGCGCCACAGTAGCGAAATGCCGGCGGAGGCCCTCAGTTCGGCGGCGTCGAAGTCGCTGGTGCCCGCGAACACATTGCCGAAGTCGACGAAGGCCGAGACGCGCGCCGCCTTGGAGTCGAACAGCTTCGGGAAGTACATTTCCAGCGATCCGGTGGTCTTCAGCGCGCCGCCCAGGGGCTGTCCCTTGTAGCCACCAATCACTTCCGATCGCGGCCCCAGGGTGTTGTCGCGGAAACCGCGCACCGAACGCACGCCACCGGCGTAGAAATTCTCGAAGAACGGCAAGCCGGTGGCGGTGATACTTCCGGTTTCGACCGAGCCGGGCGCGCACGCGGCGGACGTGGCCTTGGTTACTGTGTCGTCGCCGGCCTGGACCGCGCAGAATTTGCGCGTGGTGTCGCTGCCATAGCTGTCGCCATAACCCAGTTCCGCGCGCGTGTTCAACACCAGCGACGGACTGAGTGGCCAGTACTTGGAGAACTCGTAGTTGAGCTTGTAATACTCGACCGTCGAGCCGGGCAGGGTGATCTCGGTCGAGATCCGCTGGTAGGTGCCGGCGGTGGGCATGAAGTAGTCGTTGCGGGTGTCGCGGGCCCAGCCGAGTTCGGTGCGCCAGGCGTGGAAAGTGCGATTCCCCACCGCATTGATGTAGTCGATGATCGATGACGGGGTGGAGCCGGCGAAGGTCAGGATCTCGTTGGTGTCGACGCCGAACAGCAGCGAGACGGTGTCGTTCTCGGTGATCGGCAGGCCAAGGACGCCCTGGGCGGCGGCGCTGGTGGTCGAGTACTGGGCGGTGTTGAAGCTGGAATAGTCGAATTCACGCCACCACAGGTTGTAGCCCAGCGACAGCCCTTCATCGGTGAAGAACGGATTCACGTAGGAGAACGAGTAGCGCTGCAGGTAATCGCTGCGTTGCGCTTCCACCGAGACCCGGTTGCCGCTGCCCAGGAAGTTGTTCTGCGACAGCTGGATCGAGGTGGTGATACCGGACAACTGCGAATAGCCAAGGCCGAAGACGAAGCTGCCCGAGGTGGTTTCCTTGACGTTGTAGACCACGTCGACCTGGTCGTTGCTGCCGGGCACGGCGGGCGTCTCGACATCGACGGTCTCGAAGTAGCCCAGGCGTTGCAGGCGGATCTTGGAACGGTCGATCGCCGCCTGCGAGTACCAGCTGCCTTCGAACTGGCGCATCTCGCGACGCAGGACTTCGTCGGCGGTGCGCGTGTTGCCCTTGAACACGATGCGGCGGACGTTGACGCGCGGACCGGGGACCACCTGCAAGTTGATGGCGACGGTGCGGTTCTCGCGATCGACGGTCGGGATGGGGTTCACCTTGGAAAAGGCATAGCCGATGTTGCCCAGGGTCGAGGTGATGGCATCGGAGGTGTATTCCAGCAAGGCGCGCGAGAACACCTGGTCCTTCCTGACCAGCACCCGCTTCTCGATTTCCTCGACCGGCAGGATGGTGTCGCCGGTGACCTTGACGTCGGAGACCTTGTACTGCTCGCCTTCGGTCACGCCAGCAGTCAGGAACATGTCCTGCTTGTCGGGGCTGATCGCGACCTGGGTCGAATCCAGGCTGAAATCGACGTAGCCGCGATCCAGGTAGTACGAATTCAGTTTCTCGATGTCACCGGAGAGTTTTTCCTTCGAGTACTGGTCGTCGCGGCGGTACCACGACAGCCAGTTGCTTTCCTTCGACTCCCAGCTGTCCAGGATGTCCTTGTTCTCGAACTTCTCCGCGCCGATCAGGTTGATGTGGCGGATCTTGGCGGCCTTGCCTTCCTTGACGTTGATGGTCACGTCGACGCGATTGCGATCCAGCTGCGCCACGGTGGGGCTGATTTCGACGTTGTACTTGCCGCGGTTGTTGTACTGGCGGGTCAGTTCCTGGGTGACGCGGTCCAGGGCCAGCCGGTCGAAGGTCTCGCCCTCGGCCAGGCCGATGTCCTGCAGGCCCTTCATCAGGTCCTCGGTCTTGATGTCCTTGTTCCCGGACAGGGTGAGCTTGTTGATGGCCGGTCGCTCGGCCACGGTGATCACCAGGATGCTGCCCTGGCGGTCGAGCCTGACGTCCTCGAAGAAACCGGTCTTGTACAGCGCGCGGATGGCTTCGCCGGTCTTGCTGGAATCGACCGTGTCGCCGCGTTCGATCGGCAGGTAGGTCAGCACCGTACCGGCGGAGATGCGCTGCAGGCCATCGATGCGGATATCGGTGGCGGTGAAGGCGTCGGTGCTGGCGATGGCCGGCAGGCCGGGTTCCGTCGTCTGCGCCCAGGCCGGCAATGCGATGGCCGAAGCCAGGGCGAGGGCGAGCAGGCGGCGGGAGGGGAATCGCGTCATCATCACATCCGATAAGGTAGGTGCGGGTGTTGCCTGCTCAGTCGCAGGGGAGTGCCGGAATACGGCCGGCGGGGAAACTGGGGGAAAACGGGCCGGGCAAAACCGGGAAAGCAGGGCCATCAGGTCACCAGGCGGAAAATGTCGTTGTAGAACGCCAGACCCATCAGGCTGACCAGCATGGCCAAGCCCACGTACTGCCCGGTGGCCATGGCGCGTTCGCTCAACGGACTGCCCTTGACCAACTCTATAAGGTAATACAGCAGGTGCCCGCCGTCCAAGACCGGGATCGGCAACAGGTTGATGATCGCCAGGCTAAGCGAGAGCAGGGCCATGAAGAACAGGAACCAGGCCACGCCGCGCTTGGCGGTCTGGTTGGCTACCTGGGCGATGGTCAGTGGACCCGAGATGTTCTTCACCGAAGCATGTCCGGTGAACATGCGCCTGATCATGCCCAGCGAATCGGAAGTCATCTTGCCGGTTTCGCGGAAAGCGGCGGGGATGGCCGCAAGCGGACCAAAGCGCTGCAGGGCATCGTAAGCAGGGGCCTGGGTCGGCGGTGCGATGCCGAGAGACCAGTATTGGCGACCAGAAGCGGGATCGCGGTACCAGGCTGGAGCGATTTCCAGCGCAAGGACCTTGCTGTTGCGTTCGACCTGGAGTTTGCCGGTTCCACCACGCTGGCCGATTTTCTGCACCAGGGGCGTGATATCCCCGAAGCTGCGTATCTGGGTTCCATCCACGGCAGTGATTCGGTCGCCAGGCAGCAGCAACCCGGAGGCCGGCATCCCGGGAGCAGTGATTTCCACCACCGCCGGCGCCAACTGGTGCCGCCAGGCGAAGCCGGCGAATCCGGATACGTTTTCCTGGTCGAAACCGCTGGCAAGCGTCGACAGCGGCAGGCTGCGCGTATGTTGCAGGCCGTGGCTGTCGACCACCACCACCTGCAGGTCACGGCCATCCATCGCCGCGGTGGTCATGGTCTGGATGGCATCGCCGAAGGTGCGGACAGGCTGGCCTTCGATTTGCTCGATCCTGTCGCCGGCCGCGAAGCCGGCCTTGGCCGCGATGCCCTGGACCTGGCCGACCGTGGCGGAATAGTCGGGGCGTCCGATCACGAACATGGCCCACAGCAGGGCAACGCACAGCACCAGGTTGGCGACCGGGCCAGCGGCCACGATCGCGATGCGCTGCAGTACCGGCTTGCGGTTGAACGCCTGCGACAGTTGTGCGGCCGGCACGTCGCCTTCGGCCTCGTCCAGCATCTTCACGTAGCCGCCCAGCGGGATCGCGGCGATGGCGAACTCGGTGCCATGGCGGTCGTAACGCGACCACAGTGGCTTGCCGAAGCCCACCGAGAAACGCAGCACCTTCACCCCGCAGCGCCGGGCCACCCAGTAGTGGCCGAACTCATGGAACGTCACCAGGACGCCGAGCGCGACGATCATCCACCAGATTGAGCCAACGATGTCACTCATGCGGGTGGGCGTGGCCTGTGACTGCGTGTTCGGTGAGCTTGCGTTCGGCGAAGCGGCGTGCCTGCGCATCCGCTGCCAGCAGCGCTTCCAGCGATTCGGCCGGGGCGGTGGACAGCGCGGCGAGGGTGTCCTCGACCAGCGCGGGAATGGCTAGGAAACCTATCCGGCCCTGAAGAAAGGCTGAAACTGCGACTTCGTTCGCAGCATTCAATACGGCCGGTGCGGCGCCGCCGGCCTCGAGCGCCTGCCAGGCCAGTCGCAGGCAGGGGAAGGCCTCGCTGTCGGGCGCTTCGAAATCCAGCCGGCCGTGGGCCAGCAGGTCCAGTCCCGCAACCCCCGATTCGATCCGCTGCGGCCATCCCAGGCCGACGGCCAGCGAGGTGCGCATGTCCGGCAAGCCGAGCTGGGCCAGGGTGGAACCGTCGACGAATTCCACCAGCGAATGCACCAGACTCTGTGGATGCACCAGCACGGCAAGCTTGTGGCCGGGAATGTCGAACAGGTGGTGGGCCTCGATCAGCTCCAGGCCCTTGTTCATCAGCGTGGCCGAATCGACCGAGATCTTCGGCCCCATCGACCACTTTGGGTGGGCGATCGCCTGCGCGGGCGTGACCGAGGCGAGCGAATCGCGGGTCCTTCCGCGGAACGGTCCGCCCGAAGCTGTGAGTACGATGCGTCGTACGTCGCCCTGAGTGTCGCGTGAACGCAGGCACTGGAAGATGGCGTTGTGTTCGCTGTCGATCGGGATGATTTCGGCCTTTGCGCCATTGGCCGCGGACATCAGCAACTCGCCGGCCAGGACCAGCGATTCCTTGTTGGCCAGCAGCAGGCGCTTGCCCGCGCGCGCCGCCGCCAGGGTCGAGCCCAGTCCCGCGGCTCCCACTATCGCCGCGATCACGGTGTCGCATGCGTCGGACGCCGCCAGGGCATCCAGGGCAGCGTCGCCTGCGTGGGCTTCGGTGGAAAGGCCCGCATCGCGCAGGCCGTCGCGCAATGCCGAATAACGTGAGGCATCGGCGATCACCGCATGTGCCGGCCGATGGGTCACGCACAAGGCGAGCAGGGCATCGACCTGGCTGCCGGCAGCCAGCACGCTGGCGCGCAGGCGATCCGGGTGGCGCGCGATCACATCCAGCGCTGAAGCCCCGATCGAGCCGGTGGCTCCGAAGATCGCGATGTTGCGCACGTCGCCCATGTCAGAAACCGAACAGTTCCTTGCCCAGGGCAAAGATCGGCAACGCCGCCAGCACGCCGTCCAGGCGGTCGAGGATGCCGCCATGGCCCGGGATCAGGTTGCCAGAGTCCTTGGCGCCGACATGGCGCTTGAGCAGGCTTTCGAACAGGTCGCCGACCACCGAGAACAGCACGGTGGCCACGGCCACGGCAATGAAAGCCGGCACATGGGCCAAGGTCAGATCGGTGAACCAGGCGAACAGCAGTCCGACCGCGACGCCTGCCAGCAATCCGCCCAGCAGGCCTTCGAGGGTCTTGTTGGGGCTGATGCGCGGCGCGAGCCTGCGGCTTCCGAACAGCCTGCCGCCGAAATGCCGTCCGGCGAAATAGGCGCCGCTGTCGGCGGCCCAGACGATGGTGAGTGCAACCAGTAACCAGCGATTTCCGTCCGGCTGGCCGGCGTGGATCAGTCCCAGCGCGCACCAGGCCGGAATGATCGCCAGGGTGCCGGCCGCGAGCTTGAACCCGCGCGCATAGGTCTCATGGTCCGAGGCGAAGTTGAAGAAGCGCAGCCACAGCAGCGCCAGCAGCCACCAGGCCGCGCCCACCAGGGTCACGATCTGGAACAGCACCAGCGACCCGGCCGATGCCCATACCAGCAACACCATCAGCAGAAGGTTTGCGAACAGCAGGATGGTCCGCGACAGGGTGTCGTCGATCTCGGCCAGCTTGAACCATTCCCACATCCCCATCAGGAACAGCAGCGCCACCAGGGCCACCAGCCAGGGCGTGGGCAGCAGCAGGATCGCGGCGATGGCGACGGGCGCCATGATCAGCGCAGTGATGACTCGGGTACGGGTCATGCGGGTGTCTTCTCCGGGAGGGCGTCGGCCACTTGGGCGCTGGTCAGGCCGAAACGGCGTTCGCGCCCGGCGAAATCGTCCAGCGCCTGCTGCAGGGTGGCGGCATCCAGTTCCGGCCACAACAGTTCGGTGAACCACAATTCGGTATAGGCCAGTTGCCACAGCAGGAAATTGCTGATGCGGTGGTCGCCGCCGGTGCGGATGAAAAGATCAGGCGGCGGCAGGTCGGCCAGCGCCATGCGTGAAGCGACCGCCGCTTCGTCGATGTCCTCGGCGCGCAGCTTGCCGGCGGCGACATCGGCGGCAAGCGCGCGCGCGGCATAGGCGATGTCCTGGCGGCCGCCGTAACTGGCCGCGATCACCAGGTCCAGGCGCGTATTGGCCAGGGTCTGGGTTTCTGCGGCGTGCATGCGTTCGCGGATGCCGCTGGAAAAACGCTCGCGTTCGCCGATGAAACGCACTCGCACGCCACGGCGATCCAGTTCCTCGACTTCGCGGTCCAGCGCATTGAGGAACAGCTTCATCAACGCGCCCACTTCCTCCTGCGGCCGGCCCCAATTCTCGCTGGAAAAAGCGAACAGGGTCAGCGCCCGGATCCCGCGTTCGAGGCAGAAATCGATGCACACATTGACCGCGCGCGCGCCGGCGCGGTGGCCGATGATGCGCGGACGCCTGCGGCGCTCCGCCCAGCGTCCATTGCCGTCCATGATCACGGCAAGATGCTGGGGAACGGCAGGGGCGGAGGTGAGTGGCACAGTCATCGGGTCTGCGACTGCATCAGACGGACATCAGTTCCTGTTCCTTGGCCTTGACCACGTCGTCGACATCCTTGATCGCCTTGTCGGTGAGCTTCTGGATCTCGTCCTGGGTCCGGCTTTCCTCGTCCTCGGTGATTTCCTTTTCCTTCAACAGGTCCTTGACCTGCTGGTTGGCGTCGCGGCGGATGTTGCGCACGGCGATCTTGGCGTTCTCGCCTTCGCCATGCACGTGCTTGGACAACTCGCGGCGACGCTCTTCGGTCAATGCGGGGATGTTGATGCGGATCACGGTGCCGGCGGTATTGGGGGTCAAGCCCAGGTCCGAGGCCAGGATCGCCTTCTCCACCGCCGAGACCATCTGCTTCTCCCACGGGCTGATGGTCAGTGAGCGCGCATCGGACACGGTCACGCTGGCGACCTGGGTCAGCGGCATGTCCGAGCCGTAGTAATTGACTTTCAGGTGGTCCACCAACGCGGTGGTGGCGCGGCCGGTGCGCAGCTTGGTCAGGTCGTGGCGCAGCGCTTCTATGCTTTTGGCCATGCGCGCCTGCGCGTCTTTCTTGATTTCGTTGAGCATTGCGGTTTTCCGGAAGAATTCGGCCAGCCGCCGATTATACGGGAGGCCGGCAAGGTATCCCCGGAAAGCCAATGTAGGAGCGGGCCCTGCCCGCGATGCCTTTGGCCCAGCGCAACAAGATCAAAAGCTCGCGGCTGGAAGCCGCTCCTACAGTCGCCCACAGGGGTCAATGCGAATGATGCGGCGCGGCATCGTGCAGATCGTGCCCACAGGCCATGCCGCGTTCGATCTGCAGGGTCGCGTGGTTGATGCCGAAGCGGTGGTCCAGTTCGTGCGTGGTGGCATCGATGAGGGCATCGTGGTCGTGGTCATCCGGACGCACCAGGTGCGCGGTCAGGGCGACCTCGTTGGCGCCCAGCGGCCAGATATGCAGGTGATGGATCGCCTTGACCCCAGGTTGGGCCAACAGGAAAGCCTTCACTTCGGCCTGGTCGATGTTGCCTGGCACCGCATCCATGGCCGCGTTGAAACTGTCGCGCAGCAGGCCGAAGGTGCCGACCGCGATCACCACGCCGACCAGCAGGGCGATGGCCGGGTCCAGCCACTCCCACCCGAATGCCAGCATGCCTGCGCCGGCCAGCACTGCGGCAAGCGAGACCGCCGCATCGGCCATCAGGTGCAGGAACGCCCCGCGCTTGTTCAGGTCGTGCCCGTGTCCTTCGCGCAACAGCCACGCCGCGCCCAGGTTGACGAAGATGCCAATGGTCGCCACCACCATCACGGTCACTGCAGGGATCGACGGCGGCGCGCTGAAGCGGCGGATCGCCTCCCAGCCCAGGGCGCCGGAGAACGCCATCAGCAGGATCGAATTGGCCAGCGGCGACAGCAACGTCGCGCGACGCCAGCCATAGGTATGGCTGTGCGTAGGCGGGCGCTGCGCCAGTTTCGCGGCGCCCCAGGCCAGGCCCAGGCCCAGCACGTCACCCAGGTTATGCAGCGCATCGGACAGCAGCGCCAGCGAATTGACGTGGAAACCATAGCCGGCTTCCAGCGCGGTGTAGGCAAGATTGACGACGATTGCCCAGCCGAAGGCACGCGTGGCCGAACCGTGGGGAAGATGGGGGGCGTGGGAGTGGGCCATGGGGATAGCGTGGCCAATGCGTCCGGGCGGACACAATTACATGGCGGGGTGGGCGGTGAAGTCGCTCGCTGCGATCGCTGGCAAGTCGGTGGCTTCGCCACCTGCCGATGGCCAGCTAGCGCTAGCATCATTGGCGGGTCGCGCAGCGGCCGATTTCAGCCTTCGCAGCGCAGCAGGCGCGAATCCACCCGTCAACCGCGACCTTTGACCAGCGTGCCGACATTCTCGCCGCGCAGGATCCGCATCAGGTTGCCCGGCACCGACAGGTCGTAGATGCGCAGCGGCACGTCGCTGTCGCGGCACAGGGCGAAAGCGGCCGTGTCCATGACCTGCAGGTCGCGGTTGAGGACCTCGTCGTAGGTCAGTTGCTCGAAGCGCTTGGCGTCCGGGAACTTGCCCGGATCGCGGTCGTAGACGCCGTCGACCTTGGTCGCCTTCAACAACAGGTCCGCACCGATCTCGATCGCACGCAACGCAGCGCCGGAATCGGTGGTGAAGAAAGGATTGCCGGTGCCGGCGGCGAAGATCGCGATGCGGCATTTCTCCAGGTGGCGCACGGCGCGACGGCGGATGTAGTCCTCGCACACGTCGTTGATCTTGAGGGCGCTCATCACCCGGACCTTCGCACCCAGTTTTTCCAGTGCGTCCTGCATGGCCAGCGCATTGATCACCGTGGCCAGCATGCCCATCTGGTCGCCGGTGACCCGGTCCATGCCGTTGGCGGCCAGCCCGGCACCGCGGAAGATGTTGCCGCCGCCGATCACCAGTCCGATTTCGGCGCCGGCATCGCGCGCCTCGATGATCTCGCGGGCAATGCGCCCGATCACGGCCGGATCGATACCGTAGTCCTCGGCCCCCATCAGTGCCTCGCCAGACAGCTTGAGCAGGATGCGGCGATAGGCGAGCGGAGCGGTCATGGGCATCTCTGGCGTGGGATAAACAGGCTTATTCTAGCCGAGCCCACCGTTGCCGTCAGGCTGGAGGCTCATAGACTGCATAGAGCTTGCGCGCCGGCTCAAGTACTTCCCAGATGCCTTCGAAGCCGGCCGGGATGACGAAACTGTCGCCTGCGGCAAGCATGGTTTCACTGCCGTCATCGCCGCGCATGCGTACCTGTCCGGCAAGCAGGTGGCAGAACTCGTGTTC
>JBOHXX010000083.1:0-11319 GCA_050737675.1 Pseudoxanthomonas sp. | reverse complement strand
GCCCGATACCGACCTGGTGATCGGCGCGGTGCTGATCCCCGGCGCCGCCGCGCCCAAGCTGATCGCGCGTTCGCAATTGAAGCTGATGCGTCCCGGCTCGGTGCTGGTGGACGTGGCCATCGACCAGGGCGGCTGCTTCGAAACCAGCAAGGCCACCACCCACCAGGACCCGACCTACGAAGTGGACGGCATCATCCACTACTGCGTGGCCAACATGCCCGGCGGCGTGGCCCGCACCTCGACCTTCGCCTTGACCAACGCCACCCTGCCCTTCGCCGTGCAACTGGCCAACAAGGGCGCGCGCCAGGCGATGCTGGACGACGAGCACCTGCTCAACGGCTTGAACGTGCACGACGGCAAGGTCACCTACAAAGCAGTGGCCGACGTGCTGGGTTACGAGTACGTGCCTGCGGCGACGGCGTTGGGCTGATTTACGTCCTTCTCCCCGCTCGCGGGGAGAAGGTGCCGAAGGTGGATGAGGGGCGGAAGAAGCGAGGAGTTCCGGGCCGGGCCTGGGTCAGTCGAAGCGCAGCCTCCCGGCCCCCGCCGCCGACGGAACAGACGCCAGCACTGGCGCTTTTTGTGACGCCCTTCACGAAAAAAGCGTCAGCACCGAGGCTTTTACCCTCATCGCTGACGAAAAAAGCGTCGACGACGACGCTTTGAACGCCTCCAACGACGCTGAAAACGTCAGCGGAGAGGGGCCTCGACGTTGCTTTCAATGTGAAAAGCGTCGGCGATGACGAAAAAAGCGTCATCAATGAGGCTTTTCACCTCGACGATGACGTTGAAAGCGTCGGCGATGACGCTTTTTTCATTGTCAGGCAACCTGAAAAGCGTCGCGCGTGACGTTTTTTTCGTCAGCGATGGCGTTCAAAGCGTCAGTGGAGACGTAAAAAGCGTCGGTTGAGACGCTGGAAGCGTCGCGGGAGCGGGTTTACAGGTGTCGCGTGGCGCGGATTGCTGCAATCGCGACGGCAATCGTCGGGCTTTGACCGCCGCGATCACCGACGACGTCCGCGTAGTGCGGCCCTCGGCCCACCACCGCCTCGTCTCGGCTTTCAATGACTGCGGAAGCAAGAGGGTGGGCTGAAGCCCGCCTTGCGCTGGCTTTCGCATCCGGCACCGGTCTCGCCAGGCACCCTCTTGCCGTTAATGCCGGAAGAATATATGATGTTCGTCATATGAAAAAGGCGAGCACCCAATCCAAGGAAGCCACCCACGACCGGATCGTGGAGGCTGCGGCGCGTGCGATCCGGCGCAGCGGCTACAACGGCACCGGCGTCGCCGACATCATGAAAGACGCCGGCCTGACCCATGGCGGCTTCTATGCCCATTTCGCCTCGCGTGACGCGATGCTGGCCGAGGCCGCCGATCGCGCCGGCAGCGAGGCCGTGGTGCTGATGGAACGCGTCGCCGCCGCCGTACCGCCGCAACAGGTGCTGCAGGCGATGATGCAGGCCTACCTATCCGAAGACCATGTAAAAAGCATCGAAACCGGGTGCGCGACCGCCGCGCTCGGCTCCGAGATGCCGCGCCAGGCGCCCGAGGTACGGCGCGCCGCCACGCGTCGCATCAAGGAAATGATCGACCTCGTCGCCCGCCATTCGCCCGACTGGGGACAGCCGGGCGCGCATGAACACGCCCTCGTGGCCGTGTCCACCATGGTCGGCGCGTTGATACTGGCTCGCGCCGTCGACGACGGTCGACTCTCCGACGCGCTGCGCGAAACAGCACTGAACCACCTCATCCCAGCCGGCTGATACGGCAGACACACGGCAACCCTCTTTTTCGCCATTAGATATGACGTTCGTCATATTCAACTCAAACAGCATCTAACCGCCACCCAACTGAAAGGCATTCCCCATGAAACCCAAAAAATCCATCGCACTCGTCACCGGCGCCTCCTCAGGCATCGGCAAGGCCACGGCAGAGCGTCTCGCAAGCGCGGGCTACACGGTATACGGCACCAGCAGGCGCGGGGCGCAAGCGAGCCAACTGCCTTTCACGATGCTGCCGCTCGACGTGACCAGTGATGAATCGGTCGAAGCCGCCGTCAGCCAGCTGATTCGGCTGGAAGGCCGTATCGACCTGCTGGTGAACAACGCCGGCTTCGGCGTCGCCCCGGCTGGCGCGGAAGAAAGCTCCATCGCGCAGGCCCAGGCCATCTTCGATACCAACTTCATGGGCATCGTCCGCATGACGCGCGCCGTGGTCCCGTACATGCGCCAGCAGGGCGGCGGGCGCATCATCAACATCGGCTCGGTGCTGGGCTTCCTGCCGTTGCCTTTCGGAGCACTCTATGCCGCCACCAAGCACGCGATCGAAGGCTACTCGGAATCGCTCGACCATGAGCTGCGCACGCGGGGCATCCGGGTTTCGGTCATTGAGCCGGCTTACACGAAGACCCAGTTCGACGCGAACTTCATGGAGCCCGACGCGAAGCTCGAGGAGTACAGCCAGATCCGCGCGGCGCTTGCGGTGACGCTGAAGAACGTGATGAACCTTGCCGACCCACCCGAGGTAGTGGCGGAAGTCGTGCTGAAAGCGGCCAGCGTGGCGCGCCCGAAACTCCGGTATACCGCCGGCAAGCTCGCCGGGCGCTTGCGCCTGCTTCGCAGGTTTGCGCCTGCCGAAACCCTGGATTCGGGAATCCGGAAAGACCTGCGGCTCGACGCGGGGAACGCATCATGAAAGCCTTCATTCTCGATCGCTATGGAAAAACGGCCAGCCTGCGGATGGGCGACATGCCCGAGCCGGAGCTGCGTGACGATGACGTGTTGGTCGAGGTCCACGCCGCCAGCGTGAACGTGCTGGATTCCAAGATCAGGAACGGCGAATTCAAGCTGCTCCTGCCCTATCGCCTGCCCCTGGTTTTGGGCAACGACGTGGCCGGCGTCGTGATTCGCGTCGGATCAAAAGTGCAGCGATTCAAGCCCGGCGACGAGGTCTACGCCAGGCCGGATGCCGCGCGGATCGGGGCGTTCGCTGAAATGATTGCGATGAATGAAGAGGGGGTGGCGCACAAGCCAAAGACGCTCAGCATGGAAGAGGCTGCATCCCTTCCGCTGGTTGCCTTGACGGCGTGGCAAGTGCTGGTCGAACGGGCGAATCTGAAGAAAGGACAGAAAGTCCTCATCCACGCCGGCTCCGGCGGCGTGGGCACCGTTGCCATCCAGCTGGCGAAGCATATCGGGGCGTTTGTGGCCACGACCACGAGTGCGGCCAACGCGGACTGGGTGAAACGACTCGGCGCGGATGTGGTCATCGATTACGGCAAGGAGGATTTCGAGCAGGTGCTCCAGGGCTACGACGTCGTCCTCAACAGCCTCGGCGCGGACGTGCTCGAAAAATCCCTGCGGGTGCTGAAACCAGGCGGCAAGCTCATCTCGATCTCCGGCCCGCCCGATCCCGGGTTCGCAAAGGAGATCGGCGCTTCCTGGTTCATGCGCCAGGTCATGCGCCTGCTGAGCCATCGCATCAGGAACAAAGCCAAGCGTCATGGCGTGGGCTATTCATTCCTCTTCATGAAAGCGAGCGGCGACCAATTGCGCGAGATCGGTTCACTGGTCGACTCCGGCGCGATCCGTCCCGTGGTCGACCAGGCCTTTCCATTCGCAGCGACGAACGAGGCCATGGCTTATGTCGACAAGGGCCGGTCGAAAGGCAAGGTCGTTATCAAAGTGAGGTAGAGAAGTCCGCGCAGAGCTGAACCGCCAAAAGCGATGACCCACTGCGCGGGTTTAGCCTTACGGTCTGTCGCGGCGCAATCAGCGCCTTCCCGGTTCAACACTCCTGCGAGGCCAGCCATCCATGTTTACAGCAGAACACTTCAACCGAATCGGCATCGATCACTTGCCCGGCAGCCTCGGCATCGTCATCACCCACGTCGATGCGTCCGAAGTCCGTGCGGAGCTGCCCGTGCGGCCTTCGCTCATGGCGCCGAACGGTTTTCTTCACGCGGCCAGCGTGATAGCCCTCGCGGATACATCAGCGGGATACGGTTGCGTTGCGAACTTGCCAGAGGGAGCTTCGGGCTTCACCACGGTTGAGCTGAAGTCCAACCATCTCGGCACCGCGACCGAGGGGACCATCGAGTGCGTTGCCACCGCAACGCACCTGGGAAGGACGACTCAAGTCTGGGACGCCACGGTCACGCACCGCGAATCCGGCAAAACCATCGCGCTGTTCCGATGCACGCAGATGCTGCTTTATGGAGTCAAGCGCGCTTGACGCAATGCGCACCTGGAAGCCGCGAGCGAAGGTCCACTTCGGGTCGGGAGCCGACGTCCACCCAGCGTAATTCTCAGCTCCTGGTCACCCGCCAGCACCGATGGATCCGCGGATTCCGCTCGAAATCCGGCGGAATGGTCTGCGCGGTGATGTCCTCGCAACTGGCGAACTCGGCCACTGCTTCCTCGTCCAGCTTGAAGCGCCTGAAGTTGTTCGAGAAATACAGCACGCCCTCGGTGGTCAGGCGATCCACGCAGGCGCGTAGCAGGCGCACGTGTTCGCGCTGGATGTCGAAGTCGTCGGCGCGGGCCGAGTTGGAGAACGTCGGCGGGTCGCAGAAGATCACGTCGTAGCGGTTCTTCTCCGCTTCCAGCCAGCGCAGCGCGTCGGCCTGGACCAGGCGATGCTGGGCGCCGGCGAAACCGTTGAGCCCGAGGTTGGTGGCACACCATTCCAGGTAGGTCGATGACAGATCGACGGTGGTAGTCGAATCGGCCCCGGCCACGGCGGCCTGCATGCTGGCCACGCCGGTGTAACCGAACAGATTGAGGAAACGCTTGTCGCGCGATTCGATCGCCATGTGCCGGCGCAGCGGACGATGGTCCAGGAACAAGCCGGTGTCCAGGTAATCGAACAGATTGACCTGCAGCAGCGCGCCGCTTTCGCGCACCTGCAGCAACTCTCCCCGCTGTTCGAACCTTCCGTACTTGCTGCCGCCCTTGCCGCGCTCACGCGACTTCATCGCGATGCGTTCCTCCGGCAGCGCGAACACTTCGCGCGCAGCCGCCAGCAATTCGTTGCGACGACGGCGTACATCGACCTCCGGGATCTCCTCCGGTGCGGCGTATTCCTGCACGTGCAGGAAGGTGCGGGCGTCGCCGCCCTCTTCCTTGTACACGTCGATGGCCGCCGCATACTCCGGCAGGTCGGCATCGTAGGCGCGAAAACAGGTCACGCCTTCGCGCGCCGTCCACGACTTGAATTTGCGCAGGTTCTTGCGCAAACGGTTGGCGACCATCAGCGCGCCTGCGGACAGTTCGCGCGGCACCGCGCTTTCCTGTTTCGGCGGACCCACCGGATCGCAGACGATCAGCGAACACTCGATCGCGCCGTTGAAGATCTGGTATTTCTTGTTGGCGCGCAGGCCGGTGGCATAGGCCAGCTCGGGATTGCCGCACAACAGGCTGGCCCGCCATTGCGGCACCGTGCGCCGTAGCGCGTCGCCGAGCTTGCGGTATAGCGCATTGTCCGCAGCCAGGCGTTCGTCATAAGGCGGATTGCAGACGACCGTGCCGCGTTCGAACGGCGGCGCCTGCAGGTCGCCCACGTCGCGGGTGCCGAACCAGATCTGGTCGGCCACGCCCGCCACTTCCGCGTTCTCGCGTGCGGCGCGGATCGCATGCGGATCGAGGTCGCTGCCGAACATCGCCTGCTTCAGGCCCGTGCGTCCGATTTCCTCGCGCTGTTTCGCTTCCTCGACCAGCTGCTTCCACGCATCGGCATCGAAACCGAGCCAGCGGCTGGGCACATTGCGGCCATGGCGCTGCAAGCCGGGAGCCACGTCGGCCGCCATCAGCGCGCCTTCGATCAGCAAGGTGCCGCTGCCGCACATCGGATCCAGCAGCGCGCCACCTTCGTGATAGCTCTTCGGCCAGCCACCGCGCATCAACACAGCGGCAGCGAGGTTCTCCTTCAACGGCGCATCGTTCTGCACGTTGCGCCAACCGCGACGATGCATCGGACCACCACCAAGATCGATGGAGATCGTCGCCCTGCCCTTGCGCAACGAAAGGTTGATGCGCACGTCAGGATGATCCACATCCACCGACGGACGTTCCTGCCCCTGCGCGCGCAACGTATCGACCACCGCATCCTTGACCCGCTGCGCGGCGTAGCGTGCGTGGGTGATGGCGTCGCCGGAGACATGCGCGTCCACCGACAAGGTGTGTTCGGAACGCATGTGCTGTTGCCACGGAATCGCGGCCACGCCGTCGTACAGGGCCAGCTCGTCGGGGCAATCGAATTCGGCTATCGGCCACAACACCCGGCTGGCCAGCCGCGACCACAGCACCGCGCGCTGCGCATCGACCAGCTCGCCTTCGACATTGGCGCCGGAAACGGTGGCGGTGGCTTTCGCGACGCCAAGCGCGAGCAGCTCGTCGACGAGCAGGTACTCCAGGCCTTTGCCGCAGGAAACGAAGAATTTCATGGAACGGAATTTCCTTTGTTCCCTTCTCCCGCCGGGAGAAGGTGCCCGAAGGGCGGATGAGGGAAAGATCTACGAGGTGGATTAATGGCAGGTGCTTGCATGACTCCCTCCCTCACCCGGCGCTGCGCGCCGACCTCTCAGCTGTGCACACCCCAAGGGGCGCCGGAGGGAGAGGTACTCAAAGGCTCGCCAATAACGCTGCGAACGCACCCGCCGAGGCCTCCACGTGCCCCGACAACCGATGCGTATCGTCCACCAGCAACAAGCGTGCGCGGCGCGCATGCGCCCACTCCACCACTTGCTGCGCGGGGATCAGTTCATCGTCCCAACCATGGATTATCGAAGTCGGCACGCGTGCTGCGTCGAGATCGGCCAGGCGCCCCATCGTGGTCGGCGGCGCCATCAGGAACAAGCCGGCGATGGGAACCTGCAGCGACACGCGGGCCGAAATATAGGAACCCAGGCTGGAACCGGCCAGCACCAGCGGACCGCGCTGCGCCGCCACGGTCGCCAGCGCGAGCAGATGCGCCTGGCGTGCTTCGACGTCGCCGAGTTCGCTGATCTCGCGACGCGCATCGAAACCGGTGTAATCCGGGCGCTCGTGGCTCCAGCCCAGGCGTTCGGCGATTTCGGCGAGGGCGGTGACCTTGGTCGCATCCGGGCCGCTTTCGAAACCATGCGAGAGGATGCAGTGGCCCACGCCTTCCGAGGGCCGGCTCATAACGCGGCCACTTCGTCGCCGACGCGGAAACTTCCACCGGAAACGATGCGCGCGCACAGGCCGCCCATGCCGCGCATGGCGTTGTAGCCGCCGCTGCCCAGCGCCGTTTCCATGCGCGAGCAGGGATCGCAGGAATCGGTGCCCTCGAGCACCACATCGCCGACGCGGAAGCGGCGTTGCTTCAATGCGATCAGAGGAATGCCCGACACCACCAGGTTCCGGCGCAGCAGCGCCGGCACCACTTCGCGCCCGGCCAGTGCGGCGATCGCCGGCAGGTGTTCGGCCTGGATCAGGGTCACGCCGCGCTTGCCGCTGCCGCCCTTGTAGCGGTCGCCTTGCAGGCCGCCTTCGGTCACCGCTTCAACGGATTCGACTTCGACCATCCATTCGTCGCGCGCCGGACGCAGGCCGATCCATTCGACCCTGCCCACCTGTGGCAGCGTGGCCATCAGCCTGGCCAGTTCTGAATCGGGATTGAGCGGCATCGGCATGCTCTGGGCAGGGGGCGGGCGGGCGGAGGGCGGGCGGGAATGAAGGAGTGTCCGCGATGGACACCAGTTTACTTGACCCCGCCGGCCAGGGCCGGCCGGATGGGCCTGTTGCATGCGGGTGCTAGCATTCCAGCCATGTCTTCCGACCTGCCCGTGACCCTGTCGCCCCTGCCCTACGAGCGCTTGCTGGAAGAGCGCCCGCGCAGTGGGATCGACCTGGTGGTGATCCATTGCACCGAACTGCCCGATCTGCAGGCCGCACGCACGTTCGGCGAACAGGTGCACTACGACTCCGGTACCGGCAACAGCGGCCACTACTACATCGACCGCGACGGCAGCGTGCACCAGTACGTGGGCGTGGAGCGCATTGCCCATCATGTGCGCGGCTACAACCCGCGCTCGGTCGGCATCGAGCTGGTCAATGTTGGCCGTTATCCGGATTGGCTGGCGGCGGGCAAGCAATCCATGGAAGAGCCCTATACCGAAGCACAGATCGTCGCCTTGCTGGGCTTGCTGGAGTCGCTGCAGCGCGAATTGCCCTCGTTGAATTTCATCGCCGGTCACGAGGAACTGGACACCACCGAAGTCGCGGCCAGCGACGACGAAGACGTGCTGGTGCATCGCAAGCTCGATCCCGGGCCGTTGTTCCCCTGGGATCGGGTGATGCAATCGACCGCCCTGCAGCGCCTGGTCCCACCCTTGTAGGAGCGTCCCTTGGGCGCGATGCCCTTCGGCCCGATCGCGCAAGAGCATCGCGGGCAAGGCCCGCTCCTACGGCCCGGTATAATTCCTGCATATCGCACTGCACAGGCTTCCGCCCTTGTCTCCCACGCCCGAACCCGTCGTTTCCGAACTGATCGAACTGCTCTCGCTGGAGCGGCTGGAAGACAACCTGTTCCGCGGCCAGAGCCGCGATATCGGCACCAAGTACGTGTTCGGCGGCCAGGTGCTGGGCCAGGCGCTGTCGGCGGCGCAGGCCACCGTGGAGGGCGGCCGCATGGCCCACTCGCTGCACGCCTACTTCCTGCGCGCCGGCGACATCGAACATCCGATCGTCTACGACGTGGACCGGACCCGCGATGGCAGCAGTTTCTCGGTGCGCCGGGTCACCGCGATCCAGCACGGCAAGGTCATCTTCTTCTGCGCCGCCTCGTTCCAGGAACCAGAGACCGGCGTCGAACACCAGCTGTCGATGCCGGAAGTGCCGCGCCCCGAGGACATCGAGCCGGCGCCGGCGGTGCCGCCGGAAGTCATGGTCACGCTGCCACCGAAAGTGCAGCGCTGGCTGTCGCGGCGCGGACCGTTCGAGTTCCGCCACGTCTATCCGCGCGACGAGCTCAATCCGCCCAAGCGCCCTCCGTTCCAGCAGGTCTGGTTCCGCCTGACCGAGCCGGTCGGCGATGCGCCGGAACTGCACCATGCGCTGCTCGCCTACGCATCGGACTTCCAGCTGCTGGGCACCGCCAACTATCCGCACGGCATCAGCTACTACCAGCCCAATGTGCAGATGGCGTCGCTGGACCATGCGTTGTGGTTCCATCGCCCGTTCCGCGCCGACGACTGGCTGCTGTATTCCATCGACAGCCCCAGCGCGCAGAACTCGCGCGGCCTGGCGCGCGGGCAGATCTTCACCCGCGACGGCAAGCTGGTGGCCAGCACCGCGCAGGAAGGACTGATCCGCGTGGTTCCCGACGGCGAGACCGCCGGCATTGTTCCGGCGAAGAAGTAAGCCATGCGCCAGGTATTCACCAGTTTGCGCATCGAGACCGTGGAAGGCGTGGCGGCATTGCTGAAGGAGGCCGGCATCGAGGTCTACCTGGCCAATGGCCGTTCCTACCACAGCAAGCGCAGCAGCCAGTTCAGCTATGCCGAACCGATGAAGCTCAAGCAACAAGCCAGCGTCTGGGTGACCCGCGCCGAGGACCAGCCGCGCGCGCGCGAAATCCTGCGCCAGGCCGGATTGCTGGCCAGCACCCGGCCCGGCCAGGGCGACCCGCTGGCGTTCGTCGGGGGCGAGCTGCCAGAAGAACCGAAGAAGCGCTCGCTGGCCTGGCGCATCCGGGTCGGCTTGCTGGTCGCGATTGCCATCGCCGCGCTGGTCACGGTGACCCGTCATCGCGCGCCACCGCAGGCACTTCCCGCACAAGCGCCCGCGCCCGCGCCCGCAGCCGAACAGCCGCCGGCACAGGAAGAAGAAGCCATCCGCGTGCGGATCACGCCTCCTGCGGCCGACCCGCCTCCGAAACAGTGAAACCGCATCTGTGATCTGTGGGAGCGGCGTCCTCACCGCGAGCTCTTGATTCTGCTTCTGCAATCACGAGCAATAGCAAAAGCTCGCGGCGAGGACGCCGCTCCCACGTGCTCCATCTAGTCACATTCACCGCGCGGCTACGTCCTTGTTGCATCGAACACCCGCCCAGGCCAGCCCGATGAATGCCGAAACCCTTGAATTGATGCTGCAGTCCGAATTGCCGGCCGCTGCCCGTGGCGACCGTAGCGCCTACGGCCGCATCGTCGTCGCCTGCCAGAACACGGTCACCGCCATCGCCCTGGCCATCACCCGCGACGTGGCCGCCAGCGAGGACATCGCCCAGGAAGCCTTCCTCAAGGCCTGGCAACAATTGGACCGGCTGAAGAATGCAGCCAGCTTCCTGCCCTGGCTGCGGCAGATCACCCGCAACCTGGCCCGCGACCACCTGCGTGCGAACCGCAATAAACCGCTGTCGGGCGAAGGCGCGGACCTGGCGATCCAGATGGCCGCCGATCCTTCACCCACCCCCAGTGAACGCCTGCTGCGAACGGAAGAGGAAATCGTGGCGACGGACATCATCTCCGCGCTGCCCGAGGAGAGCCGCGAAACCCTGCTGCTCTTTTACCGCGAGGGACAGAGTTCACAACAGGTGGCGACTTTGCTGGGATTGAGCGATGCGGCGGTGCGCAAGCGCCTGTCGCGCGCGCGCGGCATGGTGCGCGAGGAAATGCTGAAACGCTTCGGGGAATTCGCGCGCGCTACCGCGCCGAGCGCAGCCTTCGCGCTGACGGTGAGCAGCGCATTGATGGTGGCTGCGCCAGGCGCCAGTGCCGCTGCGCTGCTGGGCGCCGGCGCGGTGGGTTCGGGCGCAGGCAAGCTGGGCGCCGGTGGATTGGGGGCCTCGGCGGTCAACGGCGGGGTGACGTTCGGCGCACTGGGAGCGGTGTTCGGCGGCCAGCTGCACATCGTCGGACCCGCGCTGGTCGGCGGCATGCTGGGTGCTTACCTGGGCGGTTTGTGCCTGCTGCGGTTCGCCGAAACAGCCGACGAACGCAGGCAGATCAAGGGCTTCGTTTTCATGAATACCGCTACCGCCGCGCTCTTCAGCCTGGGCGTGCTGGTCCTGGTCGCCATCACCCGCCAACCGCTGCCACTGCTGCTGTATACGCTGGCCGGCATGGCGGTGATCAACTACCAATGCTTGGTGCCGCTGCAACGGATCATGACGCCATTGCTGGCACGCGACGCCGGACGAAAGGGTCGCTCCGGCAAGCACTGGCTTTACGAAAGCATGTACGGCCGCACCGGCGTGATCATCGCCAATGTCTTCGTGGTGCTGGCGCTGGGCTGGGCGTTCCTGCAGTAATCGCCGCAGACGTAGGAGCGCCCCATGGGCGCGAGCTCTTCGTGACGC
>JBOHXX010000082.1:0-11372 GCA_050737675.1 Pseudoxanthomonas sp. | reverse complement strand
GATGAAGACCTTGGGGTTGCCGTAACGTTCCTTGACCCACACCAGCGTGTCGGTCAGTCCTTGCGGGAATACCTCCCAGCCGGTTTCCGTATACGTATGCTGTTTTTGCCGGACCGGCGCGACCTTCAACGGCCAGTTCGATTCATCGTGTCTGGACACGTTGCGGGTGTAGTAGTTGACGCCGATGAAATCCAGCGGCTGCCTGATCAGGTCCATGTCTTCCTGCGACCACTCCGGCCAGGCTTCGCCGAAGATCTCGCGCAGCTCTTCCGGATAGGTACCGAAGAACGCCGGGTCCAGGTACTGGCGATTCATGTAAGCCTCGGCGCGGCGGGTCGCGGCGAGGTCTTCGGGGCTGTCGCTGGCCGGATATTTCGGCTCGATGTTCACTACCAGGCCGATCTCGTGCTTGCCGGTTTCGCGATACGCCTTGACCGCGGCGCCATGCGCGCGCATCAGGTTGTGCGAGGCGATTGGCGCCTCGAAACGGTTGCGGTGGCCCGGCGCCAGCGCGCCATGCAGGTAGCCACCATCGGTGACCACCCACGGCTCGTTGAGCGTGGCCCAGCGCTTGATGCGTCCATCCAGGCGTTCGAACATCACCCGTCCGTAATCGGCGAACCAGCCGGCGATGTCGCGGTTCAACCAGCCGCCCTGGTCGTCGAGCGCGGCGGGGAGATCCCAGTGGAACAGGGTGGCGACCGGCTCGATGCCGTTTTCCAGCAGGGTGTCGACCAGGCGCTCGTAGAAGTCCAGGCCCTTCTGGTTCACCCGGCCCCTGCCTTCGGGCAGCACGCGGCTCCAGGAAATACTGAAGCGGTAGGCCTGCATGCCCAGCTCTTTCATGATCGCGATGTCTTCGCGCCAGCGGTTGTAGTGGTCGCAGGCCACGTCGCCGGTGTCGTCGTTGAGCATCCGGCCCGGGGTGTGGGCGAAACGCTGCCAGATGCTGGGACCGGCGCCGTCGGCGAGTGGGGAACCTTCGATCTGGTAGGCGGCGGTGGCGCTGCCCCAGACGAAGCCTTCCGGGAACTGGTAAATATTCGACATGGCCCCTCCGGCGGTGTCGTGGATCATGCTTGGATGGTGTTGGCGATGGGCTTGCGTTGTGAAAACGGTTACATGGCAGAATAGCGCAAGCGTCCGGCCAGCGGAACGGGTCGGCGGCACAATTCGGAGCGGATGCGATCCAGTGCATCCGCACCTCGTCACCGGGAGGGCCGGCGACAGGCAACAACCCAATCGCCGGAGACAAGATGGCCAGCGTCCAGCTCGACCGCGTACGCAAGGTTTACGACAACGGCCAGGTGGCCGTGCACGGGGCCAGTTTCGAGGTCGCCGACGGCGAGTTGATGGTCCTGGTGGGCCCCTCGGGCTGCGGCAAATCCACCCTGTTGCGGATGATCGCCGGGCTGGAGGACATTTCCGCCGGCACGCTTTCCATCGGCGACCGCGTGGTCAACGACGTGGCGCCGAAGGACCGCGACATCGCCATGGTCTTCCAGAGTTACGCGCTGTACCCGCACATGACCGTGGCCGAGAACCTGGCCTTCGGATTGAAGCTGCGCAAGCACGACAAGGCGACCATCGAAAAACGGGTCAACGCCGCGGCCGTAACCCTCGGGCTAAGCCCGATGATGGACAAGCTGCCCGGCCAGATGTCCGGGGGCCAGCGCCAACGCGTGGCCCTGGGCCGGGCATTGGTGCGCGAACCTTCGGTGTTCCTGCTCGACGAGCCGCTCTCGAACCTGGACGCGAAGCTGCGTCATTCGGTGCGCACCGAGATCGCACGCCTGCACCGGCAACTGGGCACGACCATGGTCTACGTCACCCACGACCAGGTCGAGGCCATGACCCTGGGCCAGCGCATCGTGGTGCTGAAGGACGGCGAGATCCAGCAGATCGACACGCCGATGGCGCTATACGAACGCCCGGCCAACCTGTTCGTGGCCGGCTTCCTGGGCAGCCCGGCGATGAATGTGCTGCAGGGCCGCCTGGTCCGGGCGGACGGGCTGGCGCTGGAACTGGGTGAAGGACTGCGGGTGCCGCTGGGCGATGCACGCATCGATCAAGCCTGGCTGGACAGGGAGATCAGCGTCGGGATCCGCCCGGAGAGCCTGCAGCCGGGTGCTGCCGGACCGGGAAGTTTCGAGGCCGTGGTCGAGGTGGTCGAACCCGTCGGCAACGAGGTGTTCCTCAACCTGCGTTCTGGAACGCACCCACTGGTGGCGCGGGTTGCGCCCTCGGCGATGCCCGCGATCGGTGACCGGTTGGCATTGACCGTAGCCAGCGATCGCCTGCATTTCTTCGATCTCGAAAGCGGGCGGCGGTTGGAGTAGGGCGCCCGGGTTTTTCCCACCTCTCCCCTCGTGGCGCCCGCAGGGTGTGCAAGGCTGAGAGGTCGACGCGCTTGCGCGTCGGGAGAGGGGGTGGCGGAGCGATATCAGCTGCACATCGCCTTTCCCGTTCTGCGTTCATGACGGTTGTTGGCCGACGCCAAGATCAAAAGCCGAACCCTCTTCCGGCCTTCGGCCACCCTCTCCCGTAAAGGGAGAGGGAAGGGCCTCCGCCGGTCAGTTATACTCGCCCGTGAAACCGCTGCTTTTGTCGCGGGACCGCCATTTAATTCAATGAGTTGGCGGAACTTGTTAACATAACTTCATAATTCAAGCGCGGTGTCGCGGGCCTAGCTCCGACGCTGCCGGAAACCACTGCCGCATGCGCCTTTCCACGATCAAGCTGTCCGGTTTCAAATCCTTCGTCGACCCGACCACCCTGCACCTGCCGACCAACATGACCGGCGTGGTCGGGCCCAATGGTTGCGGCAAGTCCAACATCATCGACGCGGTGCGCTGGGTGATGGGCGAAAGCTCGGCCAGCCGCCTGCGCGGCGACTCGCTGACCGACGTGATCTTCTCCGGTTCGGCCGCACGCAAGCCGGTGTCGCAGGCCACGGTCGAACTGATCTTCGACAACAGCGACCACACCATCGCCGGCGAGTTCGCCGCGTTCAACGAAATCTCGGTCAAGCGCCTGGTCAGCCGCGACGGCACCAGCAACTACTACCTCAACGGCACCAAGTGCCGCCGTCGTGACATCACCGACCTGTTCCTCGGCACCGGCCTGGGGCCGCGCAGCTACTCGATCATCGAGCAGGGCATGATCAGCCAGATCATCGAGGCGCGGCCGGAAGACCTGCGCGTGTACCTGGAAGAAGCCGCCGGCATTTCCAAGTACAAGGAACGCCGCAAGGAAACCGAAACCCGCATCCGCCACACCCGCGAGAACCTGGATCGCCTGGGCGACCTGCGCGAGGAAATCGGCAAGCAGCTTTCCCACCTGCAACGCCAGGCCAAGCAGGCCGAGCAGTACCAGGCCCTGCAGGAAGAACGCAAGATCAAGGACGCCGAGTGGAAGGCGCTGGAATACCGTGGCCTGGACGGCCAGTTGCAGAAGCTGCGTGAAAGCCTGTCGCAGGAAGAAACCAAGCTGCAGCAACTGATCGCCGAGCAGCGCGAAGCCGAACGCCAGCTCGAAACCGGCCGGGTCGGCCGCGAATCGGCCAGCGACACGCTGAACAAGGCCCAGGGCGAGGTCTACCAGGTCGGCAGCGCACTGGCCCGCATCGAACAGCAGATCCAGCACCAGCGCGAACTCGCCGAACGCCTGCACAAGGCGCGCGAGGAAGCCGCCAACGCGCTGGCCGAACTGGGCCAGCACATCAGCGGTGATGAAACCCGGCTGGGCGTGCTGCGCGAATCGGTCGCCGAGGCCGAACCGCAGCTGGCGCAGTTGCAGGAGGACGACCAGTACAAGCAGCAAGCGCTACGCGATGCGGAAACGAAACTGTCCGACTGGCAGCAGCGCTGGGAAGGGCACAGCCGTGAATCTTCCGAAGCCGCTCGCGCCGGCGAAGTCGAGCGCACCCGCGTCGATTACCTGGACAAGCAGTCGCTGGAAGCCGATCGCCGCCGTGAAGTCCTGAGCAGCGAACGCAGTGGCCTGGACCTGGACGCGCTTGCACTGGTGTTCGAGCAGGCGCAGCAGCAGCACGAAACCCAGAAAGCTTCGCTGGACAACCTCAACACCGATCTTGAAACCCGCAAACAGTCCGTCGGTGCATTGCAGGAGCAACAGCGCGGCGCGCAGTCGGAGCTGGCCGAAGTCCGCAAGAACACCCAGGCCGCCCGCGGTCGCCTGTCCTCGCTGGAAACCCTGCAGCATGCCGCGCTGGGCCAGGAGCAGGGCGCGGCGGTGGCGTGGCTGAAATCGCGCGGCCTGGATTCGGCCGCCCGCGTCGGCGAAAAGCTCACGGTCGAATCGGGCTGGGAAAACGCGGTCGAAGGCGCGCTGGGCCAGTTGATCGAAGGCGTTCTCGTCGATGCGCCGGAGACGCTGGTCGAAGCGCTGGGCGAACTCGGCGAAGGCCGCATCGCGCTGGTTTCTTCGGACGACGACGGTTCCTCCTTCGCCTCTACCTCGCTCGCCGCAAAAGTGCAGGGCCCGCTGGCGATCCGTCGCCTGCTCGCGCGCCTGCATGTCGCCGAAGATCTGTCCGAAGCACGTCGCCTGCTGCCGCAGCTGGGCGACGGCGATTCGATCATCACCCGCAGCGGCGAACGCATGGGTGCCGGTTGGGTCCGGGTGCTGCGTTCCGGCGCGGCCAAGCAGGGCGCCTTGCTGCGCGAGCGCGACATCCAGTCGCTGCGCGTGGAGATCGAAGCACTGCAGAAACGCGAAGCCGAACTCGACCAGCTGCTGACCAGCTTCCGCGACCAGCTGCTGGCCGCGGAACAGCATCGCGAGGACGCGCAGCGTGCGCTGTACATCGCGCACCGTAGTGTGTCCGAGCTCGCCGGCCAGTTGCAGAGCCAGCAGGGCAAGGTGGAATCGGCGCGCAACCGCATCGACAGGATCGACGGCGAACTGCTGCAACTGCACGAGGTCCTGGACAACAGCCGCGAGCAGGCGCGCGAGGCGCGGTCGAAGCTGGAAGACGCCATCAGCCGCATGGCCGAACTGGAAACCGCGCGCCAGTCGCTGGACGCCGAGCGCCGTCAGCTGGCCGAGGCACGCGACGCATCTCGCGATGCCGCCCGCGGTTCGCGCGATACCGCCCATGCGCTGGCGCTGACCCTGGAATCGCAGCGCGCGCAGATCGTTTCGCTGAGCACGGCCCTGGAACGCATGGGCAACCAGCGCGGGCAACTGGATTCGCGGCTGGGCGACCTTGCCTCGCAGCTCAGCGCGGGCGATTCGCCGGTCGAGTCGCTGGAGAACGAACGCCAGTCCGCACTGGAACAGCGCGTGCTGGCCGATCGCAGTCTGGGTGAGGCTCGCGCGGCACTGGAAGGCATCGACAACGACATGCGCAATTTCGAGCAGGTGCGCCACCAGCGCGACGAACAGTCGCTGACCCAGCGCGAAGTGATTTCCCAGCGCAAGCTCGACCAGCAGGCGCTGAGCCTGAAGGCCGACCAGCTTTCATCCGCCGTGGTCAATGCGGGTTTCGTGCTGGAAGACGTGATCAACAGCCTGCCCGAAGTCGCCGCCGTGGCCGACTGGGAGCAGGCCGTCAATGCCATCGACGGCAAGATGCGCCGGCTGGAGCCGGTCAACTTGGCCGCGATCCAGGAATTCGGCGAAGCCTCGCAGCGTGGCGAGTACCTGGAGGCGCAGAACGCCGACCTGACCTCCGCGCTCGAGACCCTGGAAGAAGCGATCCGCAAGATCGACCGCGAGACCCGCGGCCGCTTCAAGGACACCTTCGACCGGGTCAATTCCGGCGTGCAGGAACTGTACCCACGCCTGTTCGGCGGTGGCCATGCCTACCTGGAACTGACCGGCGAAGACCTGCTGGATACCGGCGTGGCGATCATGGCTCGCCCGCCTGGCAAGCGTGTCTCCAACATCTCGCTGCTCTCGGGCGGCGAGAAGGCGATGACCGCGGTGGCGCTGGTGTTCGCCATCTTCCAACTCAATCCCGCGCCGTTCTGCCTGCTGGACGAGGTGGACGCGCCGCTGGACGAGGCCAACGTCGGCCGATTCACCGCCATGGTCAAGGAGATGAGCGAGAAGGTGCAGTTCCTGTTCGTCAGCCACAACAAGTCGACCATGGAAGCCGCACACCAGCTCAGTGGCGTTACCATGCGGGAACCGGGCGTCAGCCGACTGGTGTCGGTGGACCTGGAAGAAGCGGCACGGCTGGCGGGAGCGGCTTGAGTTTGCGCGGTACTTCACATGGAAGCATCGCTCTGAACAGCATGATTCCGTACAGCATGATCCTGACCAGCATGATCCCCTCAGCGACCCCCACGCGGAGAAACAGATAAATGTCCGACATGGCCATGCTTCGAATCGGCATCCTCGTCGCCGGCGTTCTCCTGATCGCGGCGATCATCTTCTTCGGCCGTCCCCGGAAGCCCTCGCAGGGCAAACGCATCGAGCCCGCCGAACGAGACGGTGCGCGGGTCGAACCAAGCCTCGCCGGCGACCTGGCGTCGGACGGTTCCGGCATCGACTTCAGTGGCGACGCGGTGTCCCAGCCCGAGCTGGGCCTGCCCGGCGCCGGCCTTGATTCGGACCTGGGCAAGCGTCCGAACCAGGACTTCGACAAGATCGTCTCGCTTTACGTCGCCGCACGCGCCGGCCACACGTTACGTGGCGAGGATATCGTGGTCGCCGCGGAAAAGACCGGCCTGACTTTCGGCCACATGAATGTGTTCCATCGCCTGGTCGAGAACCACCCCGAGCGCGGTCCCATCTTCAGCATGGCCAACATCCTGCAGCCGGGCAGTTTCGACATGGCCAACATCCGCGAACTGGAAACCCCGGCTATCGCCTTCTTCCTGACCCTGCCGGCGCCGATCACCGCCCTGGAGGCCTGGGAAAAACTGCTGCCGAACGTGCAGCGCATGGCCGAGCTGCTGGATGGAGTGCCGCTGGACGACAGCCGCAATGCCCTCGGCCGCCAGCGCATCATGCACATCCGAGAAGAGCTCCGCGCCTACGATCGCCAGCATGAAGCGCCACCGTTGACCAAGACGCCGAGGTGGTAATGCTTCATCGCTGCGGCATTTGATCTTGTCGAGATTGCATTACTGCATTGGCAGGAGAGGCGATGAAGGGTGTCCGAATTGCAGGCTGGGTGATATCGATATCGGCTGCTGTCGTGGCTTTGATGGCGCTGCCCTTGCTCAAGTCACCGGAAGTGCTGCCGCCTCCACCGGCGGATGACGCGCCTTCGTTTGAATTGACGCGTGAGTTTGCGGTTCGGAATGACCCAGTTGTCTTGCGCACTGCATTGGCAGGCCGCTGCAACCTGGCTGGACATATCTACGTCGCTTCCGGTGAACCGGCTGATCGCCTAGATAGTCGTCGTTCGCTAGGCGTGTTGGCGTTTCTCAAAAACCTGGATTGCGTTTCTATACAGTTCAAGGAAGAGGCGGAGGTCGAGGCGGCGATGAAGGATTGTCAGGCCTCCATCCCAGACAAGCTCCACGGTGATCCGATTCCATGTATGCAAGAGAAGTATCCTGGTTTTTCTGGCTGGCTATCCTTGGATCTACCTGTCTATCGGTTTGATAACGGGCTGGTCGCTACAGTAGATTTCGGAATCGGTTGTGGCCCGCTATGCGGGAGCGGGTCGCGCGCGACCCTGCGCTGGGTAGACGGGCATTGGCGGCTGATCGGCACAGAGCCGACATGGATTTCCTAGTTTGAGGTTTGAACCTTTTGCCGGCTTAGAATTCACCTTATGACTTCTCTCACGCCTGCCGATCACGTCACTGAACTCCGTCGCCAGCTCGAAGACGCCAGCTACCGCTATCACGTCCTCGACGAGCCCAACATCCCCGACGCCGAGTACGACCGCCTGCTGCGCGAGCTGGACGAACTGGAAGCGGCGCATCCCGAACTGATTACGCCCGATTCGCCGACCCAGCGCGTCGGCAGCGCGCCGTCCTCGAAATTCGCCGAAGTCCGCCACGCGATTCCGATGCTGTCGCTGGGCAATGCCTTCAGCGAGGGCGAGGTGCGCGATTTCGTGCGCCGCATCGAAGAGAAGCTGGAGCGGCCGGTACTCGCATTTTCCGCCGAACCCAAGCTCGATGGCTTGGCCATCAGTCTCCGCTACGAGGACGGGAAGTTCGTGCAGGGCGCGACCCGCGGCGACGGCGCCAGCGGCGAGGATGTCACCGCCAACCTGCGTACGGTCAAGGCGATCCCATTGCGCCTGCGTGGCAAGGGTTGGCCGCAGGTGCTGGAAGTGCGTGGTGAGGTCTATATGCCGCGTGTGGAATTCGAGAAATACAACGAACAGGCCCGCCTGCACGGCGGCAAGGTGCTGGCCAATCCGCGCAATGGCGCGGCCGGTTCCCTGCGCCAGCTCGATCCGCGCCTGACCGCGCAGCGTCCGCTGGCGTTCTTCGCCTATGGCATCGGCCTGGTAGAAGGTGGGACCTTGCCGGACACGCATTCGGCCACGCTCGGGCAACTGCGCGAATGGGGATTCCCGGTCAGCGCTGAATCCAGGGTGGTGCAGGGTGCTGAAGGCCTGCTCGATTACTACGAACAGATCGGCGGCAAGCGCGATGCACTGGCTTTCGACATCGACGGCGTGGTCTACAAGCTCGACGACAACGCAGGCCAGCGCGAGATGGGTTTTGTTTCGCGCGCTCCGCGCTGGGCGATCGCGCACAAGGTCCCGGCCCAGGAACAATCGACCACGGTCGAGGCCATCGAGATCCAGATCGGCCGCACCGGCGCAGCGACTCCGGTCGCGCGCCTGAAGCCGGTGCAGGTGGCCGGCGTGGTGGTGACCAACGCTACCTTGCACAACGCCGACCAGATCGCGCGCCTCGATGTGCGCGTGGGCGATAGCGTCATCGTGCGCCGCGCCGGCGATGTGATCCCGGAAGTGGTCAGCGTGATGCTGGAGCAGCGCCCGGCCGATACGGTGCCGTGGGCGATGCCGGGCCGTTGCCCGATCTGCGGTTCGGAAATCGTGCGCGAGGAAGGCGAGGCGGCGTGGCGCTGTTCGGGCGAGTTGAGCTGCCCCGCGCAGCGCAAGGAAGCGATCCGTCATTTCGCCTCGCGCCGGGCCATGGATATCGAAGGCCTGGGCGATCGATTCATCGAAGACCTGTCCGACATGGGTTATCTGGAATCAGTAGCCGACCTCTACAAACTGACGCTCGAAGACCTGCTGGAAATGAAGCGGCGGGTCGACGAGCGCGATGGCACCACCCCGGAAACAGTCAAGGCTGGAAAAGTCGCCAGCAAGTGGGCGGAAAACCTGATCGAGGCGATCGACCGCAGCCGCAACACCACACTCGAACGTTTCCTGTTCGCCCTCGGTATCCAGCATGTCGGCGAAAGCACGGCCAAGGCATTGGCTGCATGGTTTGGCGACCTGGAACTGATCCGTCATCTGCCGTGGCCGTTGTTCAAACACGTGCCGGATGTCGGCGGCGAAGTCGCGCGCTCCCTCGGGCATTTCCTCGACCAGCCCGGCAACCAGCAGGTAATCGACGAGCTGCTGGCGCGTGGCGTGAGGGTGACGGACACGCATGCGCCGACCGCGAAACTGCGAGAAGGCCTGAACCTGGCGACTTTGCTGGTCGACCTGGAAATCCCGAAGATCACCCGCATCCGCGCCGACCAGCTCGGCAACGCGTTCGCCACTGCGGAAATGCTGGTGGATGCGCCCGCGCACAACTTCGTCAGCGCGGGCCTGCCGTCGGAGTCGGCCAACAGCCTGGCCGCATGGCTGGAAATTCCGGAGAACGCGAGTCTCCTGCTGAAGGGGGCCGCTGCCATTCATGGCCTGCTTGCGGCTGCTCCGGTAACTGAAGAAGCTATCGCCGGCCCGCTCGACGGCAAGACCGTCGTGCTCACTGGCGGACTATCCTCGATGAGCCGCGATGAAGCGGGCGCAAAACTCGAGGCGCTGGGCGCGAAACTCGCTGGCAGCGTGTCGAAGAAGACCAGCCTGGTGGTGGCAGGCGAGGCGGCGGGTTCCAAGCTGGCCAAGGCCGAGGAATTGGGTATCGAGATATGGGATGAAGCGCAGTTTCTGGCTTTTCTAGAGCAATACCCATGAACTCCGGATTGCTGCAATGCGCGACCTGTAGGAGCGACGCAAGTCGCGATGGCTTGAACTTTTGGATTGTCGGATTTCGCGACTTGCGTCGCTCCTACAGGCGAGGAGTGATGAATGACCGCGCGGCTTGAAGCTTTGCGCCTCCGTGCCGCGGTCAACGCGCTGTTCCGCCTGTACTTCGCCGAACGCGACGTGCTGGAGGTGGAAACCCCGATCCTGTCCGAGGCCGGCAATACCGAGCCGAACATCGAGAGCTTCACCACCACCTTCACCGGGCACAGCGATGCCGGGTCGCGGACGCGCTGGATGCGGACCTCGCCGGAATTCCCGCTCAAGCGCCTGTTGGCCGCGGGCGTGGGCGACTGCTACGAACTAGGCCGCGTGTTCCGCAACGGCGAGGCTGGCGGGCGCCACAATCCCGAATTCACCATGCTGGAATGGTACCGGGTGGATTGGGACCACCTGCAGCTGATCGAGGAAACCGTGGCCCTGGTGCAGCGCGCGCTGGGCCTGATCCGCCGCGAAGCCGTGGTGCTCTCCTGCACCTATCGCGAACTGTTCCTGGACGGCCTCGGCATCGACCCTTTCACTGCGACGGAAGTCGAACTGCGCGTGCCGCTGTCGGGTCATTCCATCGATGGCGACGGCCTGACCCGTGACGACTGGCTGGACCTGCTCATCACCCATCGCCTGCAGCCCGCGTTTCCAGCTGATCGCATCACTGTGGTCCGCGACTGGCCGGCCAGCCAATGCGCCCTGGCCAGGATCAGGCCCGGCGAGCCACCCCTGGCTGAACGCTTCGAGTTGTACCTGGGCCACCACGAACTGGCCAATGGCTACCACGAGCTCACCGATGCGGTCGAACAGCGCCAGCGTTTCGAACGCGACCTGCGGTTGCGCGAAGCCAGGGTGGCCTCGTTGCCTTCGCTCGATGAACGATTGCTGGGTGCACTGGCGCAGGGAATGCCGGCCTGTGCGGGAGTCGCGCTGGGCGTGGACCGCCTGCTCATGGCGATGATGGGCAGCGAGCGCATTGCCGACGTGCTGGCTTATGAATTCAGGGAAGCCTGAACCAGAGTGCTTCCTTCTACGACTTATCCATCCTTTAACAGGGTTGGTGTGATGCTGTCGCCCAAGGCACGGGGGTGGCATGAAGATTGTTCTCAAAGGATTTGCTGCATCGCTGCTCGTGGCTTGTTCGGCCAGTGCGCTTGGCGAGCCCCCGACAACCGACGAAGGCGAGGGGATGCGCTTCCGCTGCGAAACCGAC
>JBOHXX010000081.1:0-11458 GCA_050737675.1 Pseudoxanthomonas sp. | reverse complement strand
GGCCGCAACCGTCGCCAACGACCTGCGCGCTGCGCTGGCGACACGCGGCGTTGCCAGCCTCGCACTATCGGGCGGCAACACCCCCAAGCGCTTCCTGCAGGCGCTCTCGCTGCAATCACTACCCTGGAAGAACGTCGTCGCGACCCTGGTCGACGAGCGCTGGGTGCCGGAGTCGAACGAACGCTCCAACGCCCGCCTGATGCGCGAGAACCTGCTGCACGGCTTGGCCGGGGAAGCGCGTTTCCTGCCCCTGTATCGGGATACGCCTGAACCCGAACAGGCACTGGCTGCAATCGAACGCGAGCTGGCAGCGCTGCCTTCGCCCTTCGATGCGGTGGTGCTCGGCATGGGCAACGACGGCCATACCGCCTCGTTCTTCCCGGGTGGCGACCAACTGGCCGATGCGCTTGACCCGGCCACGACGGCGAGGGTGCTACCGATGCACGCGCCCGATGCCGGCGAGCCCCGCATCACCCTGACCCTGCCGCCGATCCTGGCCGCGCGCCACCTCTATCTGCATATCGAAGGCGCAGCCAAGATGCACGTGCTCGAGGATGCGATGACTGGAAACGGCGCGGGCGCCGGCTATCCCATGCGCAGCGTGTTGCGGCATGCGACCTCGCCGGTGCAGGCCTTCTACAGCGCCTGAGCAGCCCTATCGAGCGGGTCGGCCGCGGCCGGGAGGAACCGGCCGGCGCCGACAGCGATCTCAACCGTCGGGTCGAGGCGCAGTGGTTCACCCTGGAATAGCCGGGGGAATACGGGGCTCGCGCAACAGGCCGTTACCGGAAACGGCCGCCCTGTCTATAATGGCGGCCTGCCTGCGGGGTTTACACGTGCGGGCGCGATCGGGATACGGCCCTCGGGGCGGTTTCCCGGAACCAGGTTCTTCGTAGCCATGCGCGGTCCCGCGACCGTGCTGCCAAAGGTGCAAAGTGCGTAACTACGACCTCGAATTCCTCAAGCATTTCTCCATGGTCATCGGCTTCCTGGCCCTGGTGACCCTGGGCCTGATCGCCGCCGCATTCCACCTGCACGGGCTGATCCCGCCGGAAGTCTCGCCGGTAGCGGTCAAGCAGACCCAGGCGCGCATCGCCCCGACCGGAGCGGTCTATGCCGGCTCCACCGGCGCGGCGGCCCAGGCCGCGGCGCAGGCCGCGGCCCTGGCGGCGGCGGCTTCGCAGACGGCCTACGGCGGCACCACCGATGGTGCGGTGATCTTCCAGAACCTGTGCGGCGCCTGCCACGTCAATGGCGTGGGCAAGGCCCCGACCCTGGACCACTCGCATTGGGATGCGCGCATCGCCCAGGGCAAGGACACGCTGTACAAGCACGCCATCGAAGGCTTTGCCGGTCCCGATGGCGGGGTGATGCCGCCCAAGGGCGGCAACCCGGCGCTGACCGAGGAGCAGATGCACGCCACCGTCGACTGGATGCTGGGCAACCTCAAGTAAGCTTCGGTTCGCCGACGCGCACGACGCCGCCTCCGGGCGGCGTTTTCGTTTCCACCACTCGCTTCTACCCTCCATCCCCCCGGAGTCGCGCATGTCCTTTTCCCGTTTCCCTGCGTCGCTGCTGCTTGCGCTGGCCTGCGCCGGAGCCGCCGCCTCGACCTTTGCCGCGGTCAAGCGCAGCGTGATCACCATCGGCAGGGTGCAGGGCCATGGCGACCGCAGTCCGATGGAAGGCCAGCCGGTCATCGTCCAGGGCGTGATCACCGGGGAATTCAGCGATGGCCTGGGCGGCTTCTTCCTCCAGGATGCCGGCGATGGCGATGCGGAGACTTCCGATGGCTTGTTCGTGGTTCCCGCCAAGCCATTGAAGATCACGCTTCGCGTCGGCGACGCGGTGCGCGTGTACGGCCTGGTGTTCGAGGATCCCGGCGACGGCAAGGCCGGCACCTTGACCACGCTGCAGGCCGAGCGCATCGAAAAAGCGAAAGCGGCGGCGCCGGTCGCCACGGTGATCGGCGCGCCACCGGAACGCTGGGAAATCTACGAAGGCATGCGGGTCACGATAGCCGCGCCGCTGAGCTTGAACGGCGGCGATGCGCGCTACGCCGAAACCAGCGCCAGCTTTGGTGGCCGCCTGTGGACGCCGAGCGAAGTCGCCGCGCCCGGCAGCGACCGTTTCCATGAAGTCGAAAGCTACAACGCGCGGCGCCGGATCGTGCTGGACGACGCCAGCAATCGCCGCGATCCGCCCAGCCTCTGGTACCTGCCCGACGGGATTCCGCGCGCCGGCAGTATCGCCAGCGGCACCCAGGGCATCGTCGACCAGCGCCATGGCGGTTACCGGCTGCAGTTGACCGCGCCCTTGCAGGTGAAACCGGCGTCGCGCCCGGCAGCGCCCAAGGTCGCCGGTAACCTGCGTGTCGCCGTGTTCAACATGGAGAACCTGTTCAACGGCGACGGCAAGGGTGGCGGCTTCCCCACTCGTCGCGGCGCGAAGAATCCGGCGCAACTCAAGGCCCAGGTCGACAAGCTGGTCGCCACGCTCAAGGCCCTGGATCCGGATGTGGCCGCATTGATGGAACTGGAGAACGATGGCTATGGCCCGCAATCGAGCCTCGCCCAGTTCGTCGATGCATTGAATGCGGGCGGCGGCGACTGGCGCTTCATCGATGCAGGAAAAGGAGATGCCGGCAAGGGGCCGGGCAGCGACGAGATCCGGGTCGGCCTGATCTATCGCAAGGGCCGCGTTTCCCCGGTCGGCAAACCCGCGATGCTGGAAGGCGGACCGTACGACTGCGCGTCCTCGCAGGCCTGCAGCCGGGTGCCATTGGCGCAGGCCTTCCGCCATGGCAAGCGCCCGGCGTTCGTCGTTGTCGCCAACCATTTGAAGTCCAAGGGTTGTTCCGGAGCCACCGGCGCCGAGGCCGACCAGCGCGACGGCCAGGCCTGCTGGAATGCGCTGCGCGTGGAATCGGCGAAGCGGCTCGACGCGTGGTTGAAGTCCGATCCCACCGGCCAGGGCAGTTCCTTGAAACTGGTGGTCGGCGACTTCAACGCGTATGCGATGGAAGACCCGGTGCGGATGCTGCGCGATGCGGGCTGGAAGGATGCGTTCGCGGTGGCGAAGGCGAAGCAGCCCTACAGCTATCTTTATGGCGGCATGCTCGGCCGCCTGGACCATGCGCTGCTCAGTCCGGCGCTGGCCAAGCACCTGAAAGGTGCCGTCGAATGGCACAGCAATGCCGATGAAGCCGATGGCGAAGGCTATGCCGGCAGCGACGTCGCCGGTCCGTGGCGCAGTTCCGACCACGACCCGATGCTGCTGGGCTTCGATTTATAGCTTTGGCCCCTCCCTTTCGCGTAGCGAAGGGGAGGCTGGGAGGGGTCCTCTTGATCTTGCTTTTGCGGTGTCTTGAAACGTTGGGTTCACGCGAAAAGCACCCCCTCCCAACCTCCCCCTGCGCTATGCGCAAGGGGAGGAGCAAAGCACAAAGCATCGCGGGCAGGGCCCGCTCCTACCTTTATCATTCCCCCATGACCGTTCCCGCCTTCCCCGCCACGCCCTCGACCCTGCTGCTTGCCGGCCCCGCCGGCCAGCTGGAAGTCGCGGTCGACCTGCCCGAAGGCGAAACCGCACCGCTGCCGCTGACCGTGGTGCTCTGCCATCCGCTGTCCACCGAAGGCGGTAGCCTCAACAACAAGGTCGTGACCATGGCTGCGCGCAGCCTGCGCGAGCTGGGCGCGAGCAGCGTGCGGTTCAATTTCCGCGGCGTCGGCAACTCGGCAGGCACTTTCGACCAGGGCGATGGCGAGCAGCAGGATTTGTTGGCGGTAGTGGCCTGGGTCCGCGAGCAACGGCCCGACCACGACCTGTGGCTGGCCGGTTTCAGTTTCGGCGCCTATGTCTCGCTGCGCGCCGCGCATCAGGTGCAGCCGGAAGGATTGATCTCGATCGCGCCGCCGGCCGGACGCTGGGACTTCGGCAGGATCGTGCCGGTGCCCTGCCCGTGGCTGGTGATCCAGGGCGAGGATGACGAGATCGTCGAACCGCAGGCGGTCTACGACTGGATCGACACGCTCAAGCGCAAGCCCGAGCTGGTGCGCATGCCCGATACCAGCCATTTCTTCCATCGCAAGCTGATCGACCTGCGCGGCGCGCTGCAACATGGCGTGAAGCACTGGCTGCCGATCGCGTGAGTGCGACTGGATCTGGATCGATGCCCTCGCAAGCGTATGCGCAGGGCGCGGCGCGCGGCGACTGGCAGGACGATCC
This sequence comes from Pseudoxanthomonas sp., assembly GCA_050737675.1. Classification (GTDB taxonomy): domain Bacteria; phylum Pseudomonadota; class Gammaproteobacteria; order Xanthomonadales; family Xanthomonadaceae; genus Pseudoxanthomonas_A. The sequence continues at coordinate 7,231 of JBOHXX010000081.1, read as the reverse complement.
GGCCCAGCACCCGGCACTGGGCGAACTGGACCGCATCCATTCGCAGCTGCTGGCGACGGCGCACAACGGCGGCCTGTTCGGGCGCCTGTTCAAGCCGAAACCCGAAGCGGTGAAGGGCCTGTACTACTGGGGCGAAGTCGGGCGCGGCAAGACCTTCCTCGTGGATCTGTTTTACGACGGACTGCCGATCGGGGAAAAGTACCGCACGCATTTCCACCGTTTCATGCGCAACGTGCACGAACGCCTGCGCGAACACGCGGGCGAGGTCGATCCGCTGGCGAAGATCGTGCGCGAAGCGCGCGGCCGCCTGCGCGTACTCGTGCTGGACGAATTCTTCGTCACCGACATCGGCGACGCGATGCTGCTGGCCAAACTGCTGGAACACATGGTCGCCGAGGGCATCACCCTGGTCACCACGTCGAACACCGCGCCGGAGAACCTGTACAAGGATGGTCTGCAGCGCTCGGGCTTCCTGCCGGCCATCGCGTTGATCCAGCAGCATTGCGCGGTGCTGCGCTCCGGCGGCGAGGAGGACTACCGCCTGCGCGCGCTGACCCGGTCGCCGGTGTATCGCGCACCGCTGGACGCGCAGTCAGACGCGTGGCTGGCCGCGCGCTGGAAGGAACTCAGTGGTGGCGGCGATGCTCACGCCGGCAACATCGAGATTGATGCGCGCAAGATCCCGGTACGCGGGCGCGGCAAGAGCATCGTCTGGTTCGACTTCGCCGCGCTGTGCGAAGGCCCGCGCGGCACCACCGACTACATCGAGGTCGCGCGCGAGTTCAACACGCTGCTGCTCGGCGGTATCCCCGCCTTCGACCGCGACAACGAGGACGCCGCCCGCCGCTTCGTCAACCTGGTCGACGAGCTGTACGACCGCCACGTCAACCTGCTCTGCACCGCCACCACCCTGCCGACCGATCTGTACTCGGGAACGCGCCTGCAAGGCGCCTTCGAGCGCACCGCCTCGCGCCTGATCGAGATGCAGAGCGCGGAATACCTGGCCTCGCAACATAAGGCCTGATCCTGTCCCCCAAGGGGACTTCCTTCGGAACCTAGGAGCGGGCCCTGCCCGCGATGCTCTTGCTTGCTTGTAGAGCGGACTCAGTCTGCAAGCTCGAACCGGATCCTGCGCGTACCCGGATCCGCCTCAACCAACCGCACTCTCACCTGCTCGCCAAGCGGCAAAACATGGTCAGCTGTGACGCGAGCCAGAATCGCCGGCTCGCGCAACATCACCTCGCCTTGCTGCGGATCCTTCTTGTCGATCTCGACGATAGCGCCTTCGAAAATCTCGCCCACCCGCGACGCCAGCGCTGCCGCTTCGGCCAGGTCGAGCACTGCGTTTTCGTAACGGCTGGCGCGGCGCGCGGATTCCTGCATCGTCGCCGGCAGTCCCGGCAGAGCTTCCAGCACCCATGGCGGAACCGGCTTGCCCGCACACAACGCCACGCAGGTTTCGCCGGTATAGCGATCGACCAGTCGCCGCAACGGCGCGGTGACGTGGGTGTATTGCGCGGCGAGCGCCGAATGCTGCGAGTGCTCCGGCACGGTGCCTTCGAAGGCGACGTAACCGGCGCCACGCAGCACCGTGGTGCAGGCGGTCATCATCGCCACGTCGCGCGGCACGGCGGGATCGAGCGAACGGATGAAATCCGGATAGCTGCGCGATCGCGGCCAGTCGATGCCCAGCGCGAGCGCGGTGCGATGCAGGCGCGCGAGGTCGCGCGGATCGGCTTCGGGCAGGGTCCGCAACAGGCCGACGCCGTGCTCCACCATCAGGTGCGCGGCGGCCATGCCGGTCAGCAGCGAAATCTGTTCGTTCCAGTCCTCGACCGGGTGGCGGGCGCGGAATTCCAGCGACCACTGCCCGTCCTCGATGCGGATCTCCTGTTCCGGCAATGGCAGGCTGACCCCACCGCGGCGTCGCTCGCGCTGCTTGCGCAGTTCGCCGATCTCGCGCAGCACCGCCCACATCGGTCCGGCCTTGCCGCTGTCTATTTCCAATTGCACGCCGGCATAGTCGAGCTTGGCCCGGCTCCGGATCCGCGCGCGGTGCACATCGACCGCGATGCCTTCACCGCTCGCATCAAGATCGATGGTCCACAGCAACGCCGGCCGCACCTGGTCCGGCAGCAGCGAGGCCGCGTCTTCCGACAACACCTTGGGGTGCAGCGGGATCTTGGCGTCGGCGCCATACAGGGTTTCGCCGCGGCGATGGGTTTCCAGGTCGATCGCATCGCCGGCAGTGACGAACGCGGCGACATCGGCGATCGCGTAATGCACGCGATACCCGTCGCCGTTGCGCTCCACGAACATGGCCTGGTCCAGGTCCATCGCATCGGGCGGATCGATGGTGACGAATTCGATATCGGTGCGGTCCTCGTCCGGCAAACGGGGATTGGCCGCGGCGGCCGCCGCCGCCTGTTCGACTTCCGGCGGAAACCCGGACGGCAGGCCGAGTTCGCGCTGCAGGTCGGCCATGCCGCTGGCCAGTGCGGTGGCTTGCGGCGTGTGCAGGCGCAGGCGTCGTGTCGTCGTCATCGATGATTCCTGGTGGCTCGTCCGCATCGATTCTAGTCGGACAGCATTTCCTCGTTGCCACGAACTACTGGAGATCCGTGGCCGACCGCTTCGGCTTTCCTGTTCCACGGCTGCGGCCCACACACACGCTAGCGTGAAACCAGAAAGGCCGGGCAGGACATCCAATGTTCGATCTACGGCTGCCGCATTTATTCCATATGTAGCGTTGACGTATCCAGTCGACCACATTATGTTGTGGTCGTCGGTTCCCTTGGCTCGCGCCAAGGGATGAAAAGGGAAGCCGGTTCGAATCCGGCACTGCCCCGCAGCGGTATGTGGAAACGAACCCGTCATTGCACTGAGGCATAGGCCTTGGGAAGCGGCGGGCTAGGTGGGGCGAGGAACGAGTGGGGAGAAGTGAGGAGTGAGTGGAAAAGCGGGAGCTTTATGCTTTTGCCTTTACTCGTTTCTCACTTCTCTCCGCTCACTCCTCGCCCCAAGTCCACGAGTCCGAAGACCTGCCGACAGCCGCGCGAAGCACACCGCGCGGTGCCGGCCGCGGAATCTCCGGGGGGAGAAAGGCTGGTGACGCGATGCATGGCGACCTCTGTCGCGATGCCTGCGACGCCGTCTTCCCATCCTGCGATTGCACAAGGCCTGCGCTGCCTGCGAGGGACAGGCCGCCGCGTGCATCACGATGGGAGAAACACCAGTGACACAGACCGAACAGGCGCTCACCGAAGCGACCGACGACACTTCCTTTTTGCTCACCCCGCCACCCACCGCCACCGCGATGAGCGTGACCAAGCGCAACGGCGGCCAGGAGCCGGTGGACCTCAACAAGATCGTGCGCGCGGTGCAGCGCAACTGCGAAGGCCTGCACGCGATCGACCCCATGCGCGTGGCCACGCGCACCATCAGCGGCCTGTACAACGGCGCGACCACGCGCGAGCTGGACGAGCTTTCGATCCGCACCGCCGCGTTGCTGACCGCCGAGGAGCCCGAATACGGCCGCCTCGGTGCGCGCCTGCTGGCGAACTACATCACCAAGGAAGTCAACGGCCAGGAAATCCACGCATTCTCGCAATCGATCCAGCGCGGGCACGAGGTCGGCCTGATCAACGACCGCCTGCTCGGCTTCGTGCAGACCAACGCACGCAAGTTGAACGATGCCCTGGATGCCTCGCTGGACCAACGCTTCGACTACTTCGGCCTGCGCACCCTGTACGACCGCTACCTGTTGCGCCACCCGCACACGCGCAAGGTCATCGAGACCCCGCAGCAATTCTTCCTGCGCATAGCCTGCGCGCTGAGCGAAGACGTGCCCGAAGCCCTGGCGCTGTACCGGCGCATGGGCAACCTGGATTACCTGCCGAGTTCGCCGACGCTGTTCAACGCCGGCACCACGCACGAGCAACTATCGAGCTGTTTCCTGCTGGATTCGCCGATCGATTCACTGGAGTCGATCTACCAGAAGTACGGCGACATCGCCCAGCTGTCCAAGTTCAGCGGCGGCATCGGCGTCAGCTTCAGCCGCGTGCGTTCGCGCGGCTCGCTGATCAAATCGACCAACGGCCATTCCAACGGCATCGTGCCGTGGCTGAAGACGCTGGATTCGTCGGTCGCCGCGGTCAACCAGGGCGGCAAACGCAAGGGCGCGGCCTGCGTGTACCTGGAGCCGTGGCATGCGGACGTGGAGGAATTCCTGGAGCTGCGCGACAACACCGGCGATGAGGCGCGACGCACGCATAACCTCAATCTGGCGAACTGGATTCCCGATCTTTTCATGCAGCGCGTGGAAGCGGACGCCGACTGGTCGCTGTTCGATCCGCGCGTGGTGCAGGAATTCACCGATCTGTTCGGCGCCGATTTCGAGCGCGCCTACGAGCAGGCCGAGCGGCAGGGCAAGGCGGTGAAATCGATCAAGGCACGCGAACTGTACGGCCGGATGATGCGCACCCTGGCCCAGACCGGCAACGGCTGGATGACCTTCAAGGACAAGTGCAACCGCGCCAGCAACCAGACTTTGAGGCCCGGCAACGTCATCCACCTGTCCAACCTGTGCACCGAGATCCTGGAAGTCACTTCGGCCGAGGAGACCGCGGTGTGCAACCTGGGTTCGATCAACCTCAGCCATCATCTCGACGAAGACGCATTGTTCGATTTCGACAAGCTGGCCGAGACCGTGCGCCTGGCCGTGCGCCAGCTGGACCGGGTGATCGACCTCAACTTCTACCCGATCGAAACCGCGCGCCGCGGCAACCTGCGCTGGCGCCCGGTCGGGCTGGGGGTGATGGGCCTGCAGGACGTGTTCTTCAAGCTGCGCCTGCCATTCGACAGCGCCGAGGCGCGCAAGCTGTCGGCGAAGATCGCCGAGACGATCTACTACCACGCGCTGGAAACGTCGGTGGAGCTGGCGGAGGAACGCGGTCGCCATCCTTCGTTCAACGACACGCGCGCGGCGGCTGGCGAATTCCAGTTCGAAGCCTGGAGCGTGAAGCCTGAAGACATGGACCGCTGGGAAACGTTGCGCGACCGCATCAAGGAGAGCGGCCTGCGCAACTCGCTGCTGATCGCCATCGCCCCGACCGCGACCATCGCCTCCATCGCCGGTTGCTACGAATGCGTGGAACCGCAGACCAGCAACCTGTTCAAGCGCGAGACGCTGTCCGGGGACTTCCTGCAGGTCAACCGCTACCTGGTCGTCGAGCTGAAGAAGCTCGGCATGTGGACCCCGGAAGTGCGCGACGAGATCAAGCAGGCCGAAGGTTCGATCCAGAACGTGGCCCGCATTCCGCAGGCCTTGCGCGATATCTACCGCACCACCTGGGAAGTCCCGATGCGTTCGCTGATCGACATGGCCGTCGACCGCGGCGCCTTCATCGACCAGTCCGCCTCGCTCAACCTGTTCATGGAAAGCCCGAACATCGGGGCGATGTCGTCCATGTACATGTATGCGTGGAAGAAGGGCATCAAGACGACTTACTACCTGCGTTCGCGGCCGGCGACGAAGATTGCCAAGACCACGCTGGGCAATGCGACGGCCGAAGCACCGAAACCTGCATATACGCCAGTCGAGGCGGTGAGCTGTTCGCTGGAGAATCCGGAGAGCTGCGAGGCGTGTCAGTGAAGCAGGAGTGAGTGGAGAGGAGTGAGGAGTGAGCGAGAGCTTTGTTCAGGCGTTCCGGGATCGTTGGCGGAGTGTTGTGAGCATTCTGCTGATCTCGTCGATCAAGCCAATGGGTGTCTGCAGGAGATCCGGCGGCAACCAGCCGAGGCGACCGCACAGCAGCAATTGGGTGTGGAGTTCCGAGAGGGATCCATGCGCGATCGCAAGAAAATGGCCCCGTTCCTTCTTCGATTCTCGCGTCCAACCCTCCGCGATATTGCTGGCGACGGAAACCGCAGCGTGCGTGATCTGCAGCCGGATGCCATAGCGCTCTTCACCAGGCAGCCGCGCCGCGCTCCGGCATGCCAGCTCCGCCAGCTTCATCGCCTTGTTCCACAAAGTTGTTTCCATGTAATGCATGCCCGCCTCCTTCATCCAGCGTAGTTCGCCCGTGTTGTTCGTTCCATCAGAGGAATCCTTCTTTCATGTCAGACATCACCCCGCTCACCCCTCACTCCTCTCCACTCACTCCTCGCCTCCTGGATCCCGGCTTCGAACTGACCCTGCGCCCGATGCGCTACCCGCAGTTCTACGAGATGTACCGCAACGCCATCCGCAATACCTGGACGGTGGAGGAAGTGGATTTCTCGCTGGACACCAAGGACCTGAAGGACAAGTTCGGCCCCGCCGAACGGCACCTGATCGAGCGCCTGATCGCGTTCTTCGCCACCGGCGACTCCATCGTCTCCAACAACCTGGTGTTGAACCTGTACCAGCACATCAACGCGCCGGAAGCGCGCATGTACCTGTCGCGGCAGCTGTACGAGGAAGCGCTGCACGTGCAGTTCTACCTGACCCTGCTGGATACCTACCTGCCGGATCCGAACGAGCGCGCCAAGGCATTCGACGCGGTCGAGAACATCCCGTCGATCCGGCGCAAGGCCGAGTTCTGCTTCAAGTGGATCGACTCGCTGCAGGGCATCACCCGCATCGAGACGCGCGAGCAGCGCCGCCAGTTCCTGCTCAACCTGGTCTGCTTCGCCGGCTGCATCGAAGGCCTGTTCTTCTTCGGCGCCTTCGCCTACGTGTACTACCTGCGTTCACGCGGCTTGCTGCACGGCCTGGCCAGCGGCACCAACTGGGTGTTCCGCGACGAAAGCGCGCACATGGCTTTCGCCTTCGAGGTGATCCGCACCGCGCGCGAGGAAGAGCCCGACCTGTTCGACGACGACCTCAAGGCGCAGGTGGTGCAGATGATGTCCGAGGCGGTGGACTGCGAAGTCGCCTTCGCCGAAGACACGCTGAGCGGTGGCGTCGCCGGACTGTCGATCAAGGACATGCGCCAGTACCTGGAATACTGCGCCGACCAGCGCATGGCGCAGCTTGGCATGCCCAGGCATTTCGGCTCGACGAATCCATTTCCCTTCATGGACCTGCAGGACGTGCAGGAACTGACCAACTTCTTCGAGCGCCGCGTCTCCGCTTACCAGGTCGGTGTGCAGGGCGAAGTCGGTTTCGACCACGCGTTCTGAGCCCCGGCTCTCGTAGGAGCGGGCCCTGCCCGCGATGCTTTTGCCATGGCGTTACGAAGAGCATCGC
>JBOHXX010000080.1:0-11527 GCA_050737675.1 Pseudoxanthomonas sp. | reverse complement strand
CCCTATGGGAGAAGGGAAGCCCACCCCTGTCATACGCCCGTAACAAAAACATCATTTCATGGCGTCACCCGCTGGCGCAGAGCCGGCACCTCGTCAACGGAGTTTCACCGATGAACCTGAAGCCGGCGCGCCTTGCCCTGCTCACCCTTTCCGTCAGCCTGGCCCTGGCCGCGTGCAAGCCATCCGACAATGCCGCGCCGACCACCGGCGCGCCCGAGGCCGGCGCACCGGCCGCCATCGGCACCAACAACCCCAACGCCGCCGAGATCTCCGGCGCGGGCGCGTCCTTCATCTATCCACTGGTGTCCAAGTGGTCGGCCGACTACAACGTCGCCACTGGCGCCAAGGTCAACTACCAGTCGATCGGTTCCGGTGGCGGCATCGCCCAGATCAAGGCTGGCACGGTGGACTTCGGCTCCACCGACAAGCCACTGTCCAGCGAAGAGCTGGCGCAGGCCGGGCTGGGCCAGTTTCCATCCGCCATCGGCGGCGTGGTGCCGGTGCTCAATGTCGAAGGCCTGCAGCCAGGCCAGCTGAAATTGACCGGCCCGCTGCTGGCCGACCTGTTCCTGGGCAAGATCACCATGTGGAACGACCCGGCCATCGCCGCGGCGAACCCGGGCGTGGCCCTGCCCGCGGTGAAGGTGAGCCTGGTGCATCGCTCGGATGGTTCGGGCACGACCTTCAACTTCTCCAACTACCTGGCCAAGGTCAGCCCGGAGTGGAAGAGCAAGGTCGGCGAAGGCACGTCGGTGCAGTGGCCGGGTGGCGTCGGCGGCAAGGGCAACGAAGGCGTCGCGTCCTACGTGAAGCAGATCAAGGGCGGCATCGGCTATGTCGAACTGGCCTACGCCCTGCAGAACCAGATGCCTTACGCGTCGCTGCAGAACTCGGCCGGCAATTTCGTGCAGCCGAACGCGGAAAGCTTCGCCGCCGCGGCCGCCAGCGCCGACTGGGCCAATGCCAGGGATTTCAACCTGGTCATCACCAATGCGCCGGGCGCCAATGCATGGCCGATCACCGCCACCAACTTCATGCTGATGTACAAGCAGCCGAAGGACGCCAAGCGCAGCGCCGACACCCTGGCCTTCTTCAAGTGGGCCTTCGAGAACGGCCAGGCGCAGGCCAACGAGCTGCATTACGTGCCGCTGCCGGCGGAACTGGTGACGCAGATCGAGGCGTATTGGGGTAGTGAATTCAAGTGACGGAATGGCGCGCCCGCAACGCGGGCGCCTTTGCCATTCCGTCATCCCAGCGAAGGCGGGGATCGCTCTTGATCTTGCCGTTGCTGTTTTTGTGTCGTTGACGTTCATGCCACAAGCAACATCAACGGCAAGAGCGATTCCCGCCTGCGCGGGGTTTTCAACAGCCGAACGGCTGGCAATGACGATTCGCAGTTCGCTCGAATGACGACCTTCAGGAATCCATGAACGCCACCACCGCCAACATCGTCCCCCACAGCAAGCGCGACCTCGCCGACGCACGCAACGACCGCCTGTTCCGCTGGCTGCTGACCGCCACCGTGGCCTTCGTGCTGGTGGCGCTGGCCACCGCCGCGCTGTCGATGCTGTGGGGCGGCCGCGAAGTCCTGCAGACGCAGGGGCTGAGCTTCTTCTATTCGTCGGAATGGAATCCGGTCGAGAACAAGTACGGTGCGCTGGCGCCGATCTACGGCACCATCGTCACCGCGGTGATCGCGATGCTGATCGCGGTGCCGGTGAGCTTCGGCATCGCCTTCTTCCTGACCGAAGTGGCGCCGCGCTGGCTGCGCGGGCCCATCGGCACCGCCATCGAACTGCTGGCCGGCATTCCCTCGATCATCTACGGCATGTGGGGCCTGTTCGTGCTGGTGCCGGTGATGACCGAATACGGCACGCCGTGGCTCAACGACCATATCGGCACGATTCCCTACATCGGCGTGTTCTTCCGCGGCCCGCCGCTGGGCATCGGCATGCTGACCGCCGGCTTCGTGCTGGCGATCATGGTGATCCCCTTCATCAGCTCGGTGATGCGCGAAGTCTTCCTGACCGTGCCGCAACGCCTGAAGGAATCGGCGTATGCGCTGGGCTCGACCAAGTGGGAAGTCAGCTGGGACATCGTGCTTCCGTATACGCGCGGCGCGGTGATCGGCGGCATCTTCCTGGGCCTGGGCCGCGCACTGGGCGAAACCATGGCGGTGGCCTTCGTGATCGGCAACACGGTCAGCCTGTCGGCCTCGCTGCTGGAACCGGGCACCACCATCGCCGCGCTTATCGCCAACGACTTCGGCGAAGCGACGGAGACCTATCGTTCCGCGCTGTTGCTGCTGGGCTTCGTGCTGTTCATCGTTACCTTCGTGGTGCTGGCCATCGCCCGCTACATGCTGATGCAGCTGTCGCGCAAGGAGGGCAACTGATGAGTACGCACAACGCAACCGCCGGTCTCTATCGCCGCCGCGGCGCCACCAATGCCATCGCCCTGGTGCTGTCCTGCGCCACCGCGCTGTTCGGCCTGTTCTTCCTGGCATGGATCCTGTGGACCCTGGTCGCCAAGGGCATCGCCGGCATCGACGTCAACCTGTTCACCAGGATGACCCCGCCGCCGATGCAGGAAGGCGGCCTGGCCAATGCGTTCTTCGGCAGCGCGATCATGTGCGGCCTGGCCATCGCCATCGGCACCCCGCTCGGCGTGCTGGCCGGCACCTGGCTGGCCGAGTACGGCAACGCGCGCAAGGCCGGCACCATCGTGCGCTTCGTCAACGACATCTTGCTGTCGGCGCCGTCGATCGTGCTGGGCCTGTTCGTGTACACGCTCTTCATCATGCAGTTCGGCGGCGGCTTCTCCGCGCTGGCCGGCGCGCTGGCACTGGCCTTCATCGTGCTGCCGGTGGTGGTGCGCACCACCGACGAGATGCTGCGCCTGGTGCCCTCGCAGATGCGCGAAGCGGCGTTGTCGCTGGGCGTGCCGCAATGGAAGGTGATCGTACAGGTGCTGTACCGCAGCGCCTCGGCCGGCATCGTCACCGGCATCCTGCTGGCGCTGGCGCGGATCAGCGGCGAGACCGCACCGCTGCTGTTCACCGCCTTCGGCAGCCAGTACTGGAACGCGAACGTGCTGCAGCCGATGGCCAGCGTACCGGTGGTGATGAACCAGTTCGCCGGCAGTCCCTACGAATCCTGGCAGACGCTGGCCTGGGCCGGCGCGCTGGTCCTGACCGTGTTCGTGCTCCTGATCAGCCTGACTGCGCGCGGCGTGCTGCTGCGGAACAAGATCTCCAATGACTAACCTTTCCTCGGACCCGGCCATGAACGACGTTCAACGCAACGACTCCACCCAGCGGATCACGACCGTGACCACCGAACGCGGCGCGATCCCGCCGTCGCCGGTCAAGCTGGAAGCGAAGGGACTGGACTTCTACTACGACAAGTTCCATGCCCTGAAGGGCATCAACCTCGAGATCCCCGAGAAGCGCGTGACCGCGCTGATCGGACCGTCGGGCTGCGGCAAGTCGACGCTGCTGCGCATCTTCAACCGCATCTACGCGCTGTACCCGAAGATGACGGCCAAGGGCGAGGTGATCCTGGACGGCGAGAACATCCTCTCGCCCAAGTATCCGATGAACCGCCTGCGCAGCAAGGTCGGCATGGTGTTCCAGAAGCCGGTTCCGTTTCCTATGACCATCTACGAAAACGTCGCCTATGCGATCCGCCACCACGAGAAGATAAGCAAGGCCGACATGAACGACCGCGTCGAGCACGCGCTGAACCAGGCCGCGCTGTGGGGCGAAGTGAAGGACAAGCTGGGCCAGAGCGCGCTGGGCCTGTCCGGCGGCCAGCAGCAGCGCCTGTGCATCGCCCGCGCGGTGGCGTTGAAGCCGGACGTGCTGTTGCTGGACGAACCGACCTCGGCGCTGGATCCGATCTCCACCAGTCGCATCGAACAGCTGGTCGAGGAACTGAAGAAGGACTACACCATCGCCATCGTCACCCACAACATGCAGCAGGCCGCGCGCGTCTCCGACTACACCGCCTTCATGTACCTGGGCGACCTGATCGAGCACGACCTGACCTCTAACATCTTCTCCAGCCCGAAGAAGCAGCAGACGGAAGACTACATAACGGGGCGGTTTGGATAAGGAGCTAGGAACGAGTGGTGAGGAACGAGAGTTGGAAATCCGCAAACAAGACACTCCTCGCCTCCCATTACTCACTCCCTCACTACTCGTTCCTCGTTCCTCGCCACTCGTTCCTCTTTCCCCTCCCAACGCCCGGCCTCCCTATGAACAACCAGCCCCACGAACACATCGTCAAGAGCTACGACGAGGAACAGCGCCGCCTGGTCGGCGAGATCCTGCACATGGGCGGCATTGCAGTCGCCCAGCTTGAGGCCGCGCTGGACGTGGTCGAACGCCGCGACGACCGCGCCGCGCAGCGGATCATCGCCAACGACGTCGAGATCGACAAACTGGAAGCGAAGATCAGCCACGACGTCATGCAGCTTGCGCTGCGCGGACCGATGGCGCGCGACCTGCGCGAAATCCTCGCCGGCCTGCGCATTCCCTCCGACATCGAACGCATCGGCGACTACGCCGCCAACGTGGCCAAGCGCTCGATCGCGCTGAACCTGTCGCCGCCGGTGCCCCACATCACCAACCTGCGGGCACTGGGCAAGCTGGCCGCGCGCCAAGTCAGTGACGTGCTCGAGGCCTACAACGATGGCGACGCAGAGCGTGCGCTGAGGGTGCGGGCGCGCGATGCCGAACTGGATGCGCAGTACACCGCGCTGTTCCGCGAGTTGCTGACCTACATGATGGAAGACGCGCGCAACATCACCCCGTGCACGCACCTGCTGTTCATGGCCAAGAACCTGGAACGCATCGGCGACCACGCCACCAACATCGCCGAGAACGTCTGGTTCCTGGTCCATGGCGACCAGCCGCTGCCGCCGCGCGACAAGCGCGACGAGACCAATACCGCCGGCACGGTCTGACCCCCTGCTTCCGATGAATCGGAAATAACCGCCCCCCCGGGGCGCGAACCCATCCGCCCCGGCACCGGCTCTTTGGTACTGTCACGCATGGCGCAACAGCGGCATGTTCGAAGTCCGGAGAGCAGATGGGTACAGCGCCAGCCAGCAACGAAGACCTGATCGCCGCGCGGAGCGGCGACGCTGCTGCGCTGCATCGCGTGCTTTCGCAATCGCGGCAGAACCTGCGCCGCTACGCCGAATACCACTGCAACATCAACGATGCCGAAGACGCCGTGCAGGAGAGCCTGATCCTGGTTTCCCGGCGCCTGCGCGACCTGCGCGTATTGGAGGCCTACACCTCCTGGCTGTTCCGCATCGTCAAGCGCGAATGCAACCGTCTGAAACGGGGGTTACGCATGCTGACTGGCGATGCCGTCACCGAAGACATCATGCCCATCTGCAGTTTCGAGCCTGTCGAACTGCGCCATGACGTCGCTGCCGCCCTGGTCTCCCTGCCTGCCCACTACCGTGAAATCATCCTCTTGCGGGACATGGAGGGCTATTCCATAGGGGAATTGGCGCAACAGCTGGGCCTCAACCGCGAAGCAGCCAAATCCCGCCTGCACCGCGCACGCCTGCTGGCCCGCGAATACCTCGACCCCGCCGTGCCGACCTGACGGATTGCATCCGGAATGCGCGTGGCCACGTATCAACAACCGACTGCGCAAACCGATCGCTACTGCAGTGCACACAAACAGATAACCGTTGACCGCTAGACTTGAACCACAACCCCGGCCACAGGCCGCATCCCCAGGAGCACCATCATGAACAAGTCCAACTCCAAGCCCGTTTCCCTCGCCCTGTGCACCGCCCTGGTCGGCGGCCTCGCGCTGTCCGGCTCGGCCTTCGCCATGCAGCCCATGACCCAGGGTTATCTGGTGTCCGCAACCGCTGCGGCCCACGGCGACAAGGCCGCAGAAGGCAGTTGCGGTGCGGACAAGAAGGCCGAAGGCAGTTGCGGCGCCGACAAGAAGGCCGCGGAAGGAAAGTGCGGCATGGACAAGGTCGATACCGACAAGGATGGCAAGGCCTCGCGCGCCGAGTTCGATGCCGCCCACCCGGGCGAGCCCGCCAAGTTCGACACCATCGACACCAACAAGGACGGCTTCATCGATGCAGCCGAGGCCAAGGCCCACCACGAGGGCAAGTGCGGCGCCGACAAGGCCAAGGGTGAAGGCAGCTGCGGCGCCGACAAGAAGACCGACGCCAAGGCCGGGCATGCCGAGGGCAAATGCGGCGAAGGCAAGTGCGGCGGCGCCATCTGAACCAGGATCACTGGATTAGATAAGCATGTCATTAGCAGATGCCAGTTCGGGTCTGGGTCTGCGACGCGCACTGCTGGGCGCGTTGCAGGCGACGCCTCCGGGCGCATTCGATTTTCTCGAATGCGCACCGGACAACTGGATCGGCGTGGGCGGAAAGTATGGCGAGGCGCTGGCAGAACTTGCTTCGCACCATCCCCTCACCTGCCATGGATTGTCGTTGTCGCTGGGCGGCGTGGCGCCGTTGGATGAGACCTTCCTGGCCCGCGTGCGCCGCTTCCTCGACCGGCACAAGGTCGCCCTGTACAGCGAACACCTGAGCTACTGCACCGACGACGGCCATCTCTACGACCTGATGCCGATCCCCTTCACCGAGGAAGCCGTGCACCACGTCGCCGCGCGCATCCGCCGCGTGCAGGATCTGCTGGGTCGGCGCATCGCGGTGGAGAACGTGTCCTACTACGCCGCACCCTACCAGGCGATGGACGAAGTCGATTTCGTCAACGCGGTCCTGGCCGAAGCCGACTGCGACCTGCTGCTCGACGTCAACAACATCCATGTCAACGCCATCAACCATGGCTACGACGCCAACGATTTTCTCGCGCGCATGCCGACGGCACGCATCGCCTCGTACCACATCGCCGGCCACTACGACGAAGCCGACGACCTGAAGGTGGATACCCACGGCGCCGCGGTCAAGGAAGACGTGTGGTCGCTGCTGCAGGCCGCGTATCGCGTGCATGGCGTGCATCCGACGCTGCTGGAACGCGATTTCAATTTCCCGGCCATACCGGTGCTGCTGGCGGAAGTGGAACGCATCCGCGTACTGCAGCGCGCCGCGGGCATTGCCGGGCAACGCGCCGCCCATGCCTGAAACCTTGCGCGAACAGCAGTTCCGGCTGGCCGCGCACCTGCGCGACCCGGGCGTCAATCCGCCACCACCGGGGATCGAGGATCGCCGCCTGGCGATCTATCGCGAACTGTTCTTCAACAATATCGAAGGCCTGCTGGCCGGCAACTTCCCGGTCATCCGCAAGACCCTGGGTGAGCAGCGCTGGCGCTCGCTGGCACGCGGGTTCTATGCGCACCACCGCAGCCACACGCCACTGTTCGCGGAGATCGGGCGCGAGTTCATCCGCTTCCTGCAGGAACGCGCGCAAGCCGGGGGCGACGATCCGGCCTGGCTGGCGGAGATGGCGCATTACGAATGGGTCGAGCTGGGCCTGCAGATCAACGACGATGAAATTCCCGCCCACCAGGCCGATGGCGATTTGCTCGCGGGCGTTCCAGTGCTCTCGCCCACCGCCTGGGCCCTGGCCTACACCTGGCCGGTGCCGCATATCGGTCCCGATTACCAGCCCGCGACTCCACCCGAGACGCCAACCCTGGTCCTGGTGCGACGCGACCGCCAATACGAAATCCGTTTCGCCGAAATTTCGCCGCTGGTGTATCGGTTGATAGAGATCCTGCGCGGCGGCGAACTGAGCGGACGCCAGGCGCTGGAACAACTGGCACGGGAAGCCGGCGTCGCCGATCTGCCGACCTTCGTCGAACAAGGCGCGGCCATGCTCCAGCGCATGCATGAGGAAAGCACGATCCTGGGCACCGCCCCGTCGTAGGTCCGGGTTGCGCGCTCTGCTACGCTTGAGCGATGACGAACCCAGACGAACCGTTGCCACCGACCCCTATGGCCCGCCGTTTCCGCGGTTATCTGCCGGTGGTCGTGGACGTGGAAACCGGCGGCTTCGACTGGAACCGGCATGCGCTGCTGGAAATCGCTGTGGTGCCGATCGACCTCGACGCGGAGGGTGCTTTCATCATGGACGAAACCGCCAGTGCCCACCTGGTCCCCGCGCCCGGCACCGAGATCGACCCGAAGTCGCTGGAAATCACCGGCATCGTCCTCGACCATCCGTTCCGCCTGGCCAAGCCGGAGAAGGATGCGCTGGAGCATGTGTTCGCGCCGGTGCGCGCGGCGATGAAGAAGCACGGCTGCCAGCGCGCGATCCTGGTCGGGCACAACGCCCACTTCGACCTGAACTTCCTCAACGCCGCGGTCGCGCGCTCGGGGCACAAGCGCAATCCGTTCCACCCTTTCAGCGTATTCGACACGGTGACCATGGCCGGCATGGCCTATGGCCAGACCGTGCTCGCACGCGCGGTGCAGGCTGCTGGCATGGAATGGAATGCAGACGATGCGCATTCGGCGGTGTACGACACCGAGCAGACCGCACGCCTGTTCTGCAAGATCGCCAATGCCTGGCCCAAGCCTGCCTGACGCAGCACCTGTCAGTCGGGTATCGGCACCGCAGGCGCCGCCCGGGCACCCAGCGTCGCACCCGCCGAGGCGATCACCACGGCAAGGATCGCCAGCCACTGCAGTATCCCCAGGTGTTCGTGCAGGAACACGAATCCGCATAACGCGCCGATGGCGGGCTCAAGGCTCATCAGCATGCCGAACGTGCTGGTCGGCAACCGGGTCATCGCGATCATCTCGAGGCCATAGGGCAGCGCCATCGACAGCACAGCCACGCCGAGACCGATAGGCAACAAGGCCGGCGCCAGCAACGCTATGCCCGACTCCATCACTCCCCACGGAACCGCCACCAGCGCCGCGATTGCGGCGCCCAGCGCAACCGTCTGCGCGCCGTGCTCGGCGCCCGCCTTCTGCCCGAACACGATGTAAAGCGCCCAGCACAGGCCGGCGCCCAGCGCATATGCCACACCCAACGGATCCAGCGACGCCTCCTGCGACGACCAAGGCACCAGCAATAACAACCCCGCCACGGCCAGCGCGACCCAGGCCACGTCGCGCGGACGGCGCGAGCCCAGCAGCGCCAGTCCCAACGGACCGGTGAATTCGAGGGCGATGGCGATGCCCAGCGGTACGGTCTGCAAGGCGAGGTAGAACAGCGAATTCATCACCCCCAACGAGATGCCGTAACCCACCAGCATCCGCCACGGCAACGTCCGCCAGGGCATGCGCCATGGACGCAGTACCAGCCACAGCAGCAAGGTGCCGAAACCCAGGCGCAACGAAGTCGCGCCCAACGCGCCGACGACCGGGAACAGGCTCTTGGCCATGCTCGCGCCGACCTGGATCGAGAACATCGCGACCAGCAGCAACAGCACGGGCAACATCACCGATGCGACAGGACGTGGATCGGCCATGCGATGGACTCAGGATAAGGTGAAGTACGGGAAACGCGTGGTGGGTGAACCGGTATGGCCTTGGGAACAGGCCTAACGATTGTCGATACCGTGCCGCTCCAGGATCTTGCGCACTTGGTCCAGCGGAATGGCTTCGGCCTTGTTGCCGTTGCTGGTGACCGTAGTGGCCATGAACAACGAGTTGTAGACCGCCTCCTCCACCGCGTCGACGCTGGCCTGGAACACCGCGCTCATCTCCGAGTTGGCAAGCTCGGTCGTGGTGAGTCGCGGAGCATCGAAGGCACGTCGCACCGACTCGGCAGTCGAGAACGCCAGCGCATAGTCGCCACTTCCGTTCGATGCCGAACTGCCTGTGCGGCCGAGCCCCATCATCGCCCGCGACGCCACGCGCCGCAGGTTGCGGTCGCTGAGCGGCGCATCGGTGGCGATGACGATGATCACCGAACCATCGCCGCGGTCGTCCGCCACGCCTTTGGCATTCGTATCGCCATGGGCGACCGCGTTCTGGAACGAATAGCGGCCGAGTTCGCGACCCACCGGCGCACCCATCACCTGCAGCACACCACCGAAATTTGTCTGCACCAGCACGCCCACGGTCCAGCCGCCCAGCGAGGCGGGCAGCACGCGCGAAGAACTGCCGATGCCGCCCTTCCATCCGAAGGCGATCGTTCCGGTGCCTGCGCCGACGCTGCCTTCCTCGACCGGCCCGCTGGTCGCGCTTTCCAACGCCTTCCGGACCGCATCGGCGGTGACCGGACGTGCACGGATGTCGTTGAGATCGCCGTCGTTGGTCTCGCCCACGACCGGGTTGATCGAGCGCACCTGTTGCATGTCCGGCTGTTCCAGCATCCAGGCGGCCATCGCATCGGCCGCCTTCCACACGCACAGCGTGCAGGTCAGGAGGATCGGGGTTTCCAGTTCGCCCAGCTCGTCGACCTGGGTGCTGCCGGCGAACTTGCCGTAGCCATTGCCGACATGCAGCGCCGCCGGAACCCGCGAACGATAGACGTTGTCGCCATGCGGCAGGATCGCGGTCACCCCGGTGCGCACCCTGTCGCCTTGTTTCAACGTGACCTGGCCGACGCGCACGCCGGCGACATCGGTGATGGCGTTGAATTTTCCGGGCACGAAGATTCCAGGCGCAACGCCCAGGTCGCGAGGGTGGACGCGTTCTTCTGTTCGCCCAGCGAAAGGGATCGCGAGCACCAGGGCCAATGCCGCAAACCCGGCGACGCGTACACCACGGATCATGCCGCCTCGCTTCGTTTCCATGCATCGACTCCTATTTGCGTTGGCGCACGGCCTCGAACAGGGTCACGCCCGCGGCAACCGACACGTTGAGGCTCTCGATATCCCCCGGCATCGGGATCTTTACCAGCCCGTCGCAATGTTCGCGGGTCAGCCGGCGCATGCCGTCGCCTTCGCCCCCCAGCACCAGGGCCACGTTGCCGCGCAGGTCGATGTCGTAGAGCGAGGCTTCGGCTTCGCCGGCCAGGCCATAGATCCAGACGCCGAGTTGCTGCAGGTCGCGCAGGCAACGCGCCAGGTTGGTGACCGGGAATACCGGCAACCGATCCGCCGCACCGGCGGAAGTCTTGCGCACGGTCGCGTTGACCGGCGCCGACTTGTCCTTGGGGATCACCACCGCGGTCGCACCAGCCGCGGCCGCGCTGCGCAGGCAAGCGCCGAGGTTGTGCGGGTCCTGCACGCCGTCGAGGACCAGCACCAGCGCCTTGCCTTCGGCGGCCTCGATCAACCCGGCGAGTTCGCCTTCATCCCAGGTCTTCGCCGCCGCGTAGCGCGCGACCACGCCCTGGTGGCGTACGGCACCACCGACGCCATCCAGCGCTTGCTGGGTGACCCGGCGCACTTCGATGCCCTTGCGCCTCGCGTTCTCCTCGATCTCGGTGATCCGCGCATTCTTGCTGCCGGCCTCCAGCAGGATTTCACGCACGTTGTCGGCATCGTTCTCGATGGCCGAAGCCACCGCGTTGATGCCGGCGATCCACTGGTTCTGTTTGCTCATGGCGGGATTCTGGAATGCTGATGTGAAATGGCAAGCGGATGACGTGGGAGCGGCTTCCAGC
>JBOHXX010000079.1:0-11577 GCA_050737675.1 Pseudoxanthomonas sp. | reverse complement strand
CTGCAGGCGTGGGTGGCGTGGTACACCGCGGCGGGCGACCTGCCGAAGGTGCGCGTGGCCCGTTCGCAGGACGGTGGCGACAGTTTCTCCTCGCCGGTCGAACTGGACAGCGGCCTGCAGGCGCAGGGACGTGTCGGCGTGGCCGTCGATGGCGGCAGCGTGTGGGTGAACTGGACGCGCGAGGCGGCCGATGGGCAATCGCTGTGGCTGGCGCGTTACGACGCCGGCCTGTCGAAGGAAATCGAGCGCATCGAAGTGGCGAAGCTGCAAGGCAGGGGTCGCGCGACCGGCTTTCCGCAGATGGTCGCGCACGGCGATGTGGTCTACCTGGTGTGGACCGATGTGGTGGAGGGCAAGCCGGTGTTGCGTGGCGCGAGGTTGGTTCTGCGTAGTTGATCGTCAGGAGAGGGTTCGCGACTTGCGTCGCTCCTACGCGTCGTTCCTTTGAACTGCGCGTCGGCTATTTTTCCTTGCGCCAGTTGATCGAGCCGCGCGTTTCCACCGTGCTCGACTCGATTTCCGCGTCGAAGCCCTTGCGCATCAGGTATTTCAGGGTGATCGCCGAACCGCTGCCGACCATCGATACGCCGTAGCTGACGTAGAGCTTGGGCGACAGGTACTTGCCCACGCCGAATACCGAGCCGCCCAGGGTGCGTGATTCCAGCACGCCGGCGTCGTCCAGGCCGATCTTCGCACCCAGCTGCGAAGCCAACAGGCCGGCACCGGCGGTCAATGCGGTGGAAGCGGCGTTGATCTTCTGACTCTCGTCGCTGCTGGCGGTATTGAGCGAACGTCCCAGCACCAGGTAGGCCAGCGCTTCGGATTCGCCCATCGCAGGATTGGACCAGATCGTGGCCTTGGGGCTGCCGGCGCGACCGGTCACATCGATGCCGGCGGTGACGCTGGAACCGACCACCTCGCGTTCGGCGCGGATGTTGATGCGCGGATCGGAAACGGCGTTGTTGCTCCACACCAGTTCGCCGCGGGTGATCAGCAGTTTCTGCCCGTAGGCGGTGTAGCGGCCGTCGACGTCGAGGCGACCGGTGGCGACCATCTCGCGGCCGACGCGCGAGCGTACGTTCATGGTCCCGGCCAGCGAACCGTCCAGGCCATAGCCTTTCAACTTCACCGCATCGCCCAGGGTGATGGCCATATCCAGGTCCAGGCGCGAGCTCGGCGTGCGTTCGGGGTCCACCGGATCCAGCACCACCACGTCTTCGGAAACCGACACGCCGTCGTCGAGTTTCTCCACGTCGATGCTGGCCGAGGGCACCACCACTTCGCCACGTACCTGGATGGTGTTGTTGGCGAACTGCACCTTCAGGTCTGGCGAAGCGACCGCCTGCAGGTCGGTGGTGTCGGCGATGAGGAAATCCTTGCCGCGGATGTTGAACTGCAGCGGCGAGCCTTCCACCTTCCAGTCCAGGGTGCCATCGATGCTGAGCGTGCCGCCATTGACGCTGCCGCCGGTGGACGACACGGATTTGAGCGTGCCGTCGATGCGCGCGCTGCCATCGGCCTGTGCGGCCAGGTTGGCCACGCCATCGGTCAGGGTGATGCCCAGCGAAGGCAGCTCGCCCTTGAACTGGGTGAGTTGCGCTTCGCCGCTCAGCGCGGGCGTGCCGCGCGTACCCGCGAGGCCGACGTGGCCGTGCAGGTCGCCGGTCGGGCGCACCAGGTCGGGCGAGAACAGTTCCAGCCAGAACAGGCGCGAATTATTGAAATAGATGTCGCCCTTCAACGGCGAGAAATCGTCCCAGCCGGTGGCGATGGTGGCATCGACATAACCGTCGCCCTTGAAACCGGTGCCCAGGCGGCCCTTTATCTGCTGCGGATCGAAATTGGCGTCCAGGGTGAAGTTGTCGTAACGCACGATCTCGCCGCGCGCGTTGTTGCCCAGCTTGAGCCCGCCATCGAGCGAAGCCAGGTGCACTTCGCCGACCCACGCATTGCCGGCCGGCTTGATCGAAGCATCCAGCTTGATCTCGCCACGCAGCGTGAGCGGGCGCCCGTTGCTCGGTGGCAACCAGGGTTGCACGAGGGTCAGCGGCAGCGCATCGGCGTGCAGTTGCAGGCCTTGTTTCGGCCAGTTGGCCTCGGCGCACAGCGCGCCACCACCGCTGGCTGCCAGACAGGCCGGCGACAAGGTGAAAGCAGAGCCATTCTGCGTGTAGCGCGCGGCCTGCTGCAGGCGCCAGTCGCTGCCTTTCGAAGGAGTCAACTGCAGTGTGTCCAGGCTGCCCTGCCAGTTGGCGCCACGCTTGAGCGCGGTGCCCGCCAGCGAGACCGAACCCATCGCATTGCTCGCGTCGCCGTTGAACTGCAGATCCTCGACCGCGCCGCGCGCGTCCACGCGCACGCTGTCCAGGACCATGCCCACGTCGACCGCGGTGCCACGGATCGCGAGTTCGCCATTGCTGCCTTGCCACGGCAGGCGTCCGCGCACGCTGAGCGTGTCGGCGCTGTAGCCGCTCCATTTCAGTCCGCTGCCGGAGAGGTCAGCGTCCACGTTGGGTGCATTGCGCGTGCCGGTGAGTTTCAAAGTACCGGCGATGCTGCCGTTCGCGTCCGGCAGCAGGTCGTCCAGGTGCAGTGGCTGCAGCGTTGCGTCGATATCGAGCTTGTCGCCGACCTTGCCCTTGGCGTTGACGCGACTGTTGCCGAGCAGAAGCGCGAGCTCGCCTTCGCCTTCATCGCCATGCAAGGCGAACTTGCCGCGCCCATCCAGCTTGCGTCCACGCAGGCTGCCACCGAGTTTCGGAACCTCGAGCGTGGCATCGAAGCCGCCGGTCTCGCGTGCCTGACCCTTGCTGGCGAGAGTGCCGGAGACATTGCCTTTCCAGTCGGCCAGGAAATAGCCCGGATCGAAACCGGCCAGCTTCGCGCCCAGGTCCCAGCGCAGTTGCGGTTCCCAGCCGACGATGCCGGTCGCGTCCAGGGCGCCGGTCGGCATTTTCGCCTGCAGCTTGTTCAGCACCAATTGTTCGCCGTTGCCGGCGCCATCGAAATCGACCGTCGCGGTCTGCTTCTCGCGCACCAGCGTGGCCTTGCCGATCGCCGCCCAGGTCTTCATCTGCCCGGCGATGCCCAAGTCCGCATCGGCGGCGATCCGCGTCGCTGCGTCTTCGCCCCAGTGCAGTCCGCGCGCATTGACCGAAAGCTTGAATACCGGGTTCTCCGGATCCTTGAAATCGGCGCGGCCGCGCAAGGTGGTCAGTCCATCCAGGGCGCGGACGGCCAGTGGCTCGACGGTCAGCACTTCATCGGCGATGCGGATCTTCGACGGTTCGATCACGGCGACGAAATCGCCTTGGGCGATACGTCCCTGCAGGTCCGCCGCGCCGCCCGCGCCGTTCGCTTTCAGGTCGAACGCCAACGGCAGGCTGGTGTCGGAAAGCCCAAGCAACGCCAGATCCAGCGCCTCGGTCTTGCCGCTGAACACCCAGGTCGGATTCTCTTCGCCACGCACGCCCAGCAATACCCGTACCGGCGCCGGCGCATTGCCGGCCAGGCCGATGTCCATCTTCATCCGGTCGCCGCGCGCCACCAGTCCCAGTCGCGCCGGGGAGCGGCCCAAGGCCGCGGGGAACACCGCCGTCGCCACCACATCGGTGCGATAACGGCTGCGCGGCTCGTAGCCACCGTGGATATTGATATGTCCGCGATCGCTGTCGATCGCCAGCTTCGTCGCCTTGAAGTAACCATCGCCGATATCGATGCCGCCGTTGGCGCGGCGGATGTCGATCAGCGGCTGGGTGCTCTGGGTGATGCGCAATCCGTCGATCGCCAGCGCATCGGCCTGGATCGCGATCGGCATCTCGATCTGCGGCAGCAGTTCGGGCCAGGTCGGCAGCTTGAACGGTTCGTCGCTCTTCGGAATATCCAGCGTCGCGTTGGTCAGCTGCAGCGCATCCAGGCGCAGCCGACGGCCCAGCAGCGGCCGCAGGTCCGGATCCAGGTAGATGCGTTCGGCGGTGAAGTGGATCTTGTCGTAACGGAAATCCACGCCATGCAGGGTCAGCGGTCCGGCCAGCGGGCCTTCCACTTTCTTCCAGGTGAAGGAGGAACCGCTCGGCAGGCGGGCGATGATCTGGTTGAGCAGTACGTCGCGCCCGGTGACGGTCTGCAACAGCCAGTACAGCGCGATGGCCAGCACCACCAGCAACGCGGCCGAGCCGATGCCGCTGCGGATCGCCAGCATGCGCATGCGCGCGCGGCGCTTCGCGCGCAATTCGGCGATGCGCGCATCGCGCTGTTCCGGGGTCAGGTCGTCGTGGCCGCTCACAGGTCGGCGCCGATGTTGAGGTAGAGCTGGAACGCCGAATCCGGATCGTTCAAGCCGTGGGCGATATCAATCCGCACCGGACCCACCGGCGAACGCCAGCGCAAACCGATGCCGATGCCGGTCTTCAGGTCGATGGTGTCGTCGAAGGCGCTGCCGGTGTCGACGAACGCCGCGCCGCCCCACGCGCTGCCTTCCAGGTAATGCTCGTATTCGACGCTGCTGGTGACCACGTGCTTGGCGCCCAGCGCGTAATCGTTGGGCAATCGCGGCCCGACTTCGCGGAAGGCGTAGCCGCGCACGCTGCGATCGCCACCGGCGTAGAAGCGCAGGCTGGGCGGCATCGACACCAGCGCGTTGGTATAGGTGCTGCCGAATTCGCCACGGACCAGCAGGCGATCGTTCTGGCCGATGCCCTTGTACCAGCGCGCCACGGTTTGCAGCTGCAGGAAGCTGGCGTCCGAACCCACGCCTTCGACGCCGCCGCGCAGCGCGATGTTGCCGCTCAGTCCGCGTCGCGGGAAGGCGCGGTCGTCCACGTCCACGTACTGGGCGCTGATTTCCGGATAGGTCAGGGTGGAGTATTGATAGACCGGCGCGACCCCCGGTACGGTCTCGCCGTAGCTCCAGCGTTCGCGCAAGGCGTGCACGGAAGCCAGCGCGGTCCAGTGGTCGCCGAGTTCGCCGCTGCGGCTGCCGATCAGTTCAAGGCGGCGAGTGTCGATGTATTTAGTCTGTTCGTCGTAGGCCTGCAACGCCACCGTGTACCAGCCGTCCAGCCACTTGAACGCCGGGATCCGGTACTGGGTGATGAAGCTCTTGCGCTTCTGCGCGTAGTCGAGTTGCGTGGACAATTTGTGTCCACGCGAATTCACGTAACGCCGGTCCAGGCCGAAGCGCACGCCGGCGCCGCTTTCGGTGCCGTAGCTGATGCCGGTGGTGTAGACGTCGCGCTTGGCCAGGGTCAGGTTGACGTCGATCGGCACGCGCCCGTCGACCGCGTTCTCCGGCTTGGCCTGGATGTCGACGTTGTTGAAGTAGTCCAGCCCGACCAGCGATTCGCGCAGGCGGTCGAGCTTGCCCTGGTGGAAATAGCTGCCTTCTTCCCAGTACACCAGCTTGTCCAGCAGGCCGGGCTTGAACTTGTTTTGGTGGAAGGTGGTCGGGCCCATGTCGTAGCGGATGCCACTGGCCCAGGTCAGGTCGATATCGGCGGCACGCTCGGCACGGGTGATTTCGACCCGGCGATGGATGAAGTCGGCATCGAAATAACCGCGATCGGCAAGCCGGCGCACGATCTGGGTCTTGCTGGTCTCGTAGGTGGTGTGGTCGAAGATGTCGCCGACCTGCGGATGGAACGCGGCCAGGTCCTCTTTCAGGTAGCGGTCGTTGCCGCCGGCGCCTTCGATGCTCAGGTCCGAGTGCCGCACGCGTACCGGTTCGCCCTTGTCGACGTCGATCACCACGGTGATGCGTTCGTTTTCGCCACCCGGGCGCGTGGCATCGACCTTGATCTGCGGCGAGTAGTAGCCGAACGGCTCAAGCGCCTCGCGGGCCTCGGTCTGGGCCTCGGTCATCAGGTATTCCAGCCGCGATTCGCCCTGGCGGCGGCCGATGACGTCGTTCAGCGACAGGGCCACGTTGATGTTCTCGACCATCAACGCTTCGGTTTCGTTGTCCAGGTTGAAGCCGCGGATCTCCACCTTCTCGATCGTGGCCGCTGCGTGGGCCTGGCCGATAACGGACAACAGGACGGCAGCGGCGGCGAGGTGGGGGAGCGGTCGCATGCTTGAAGGATACCGGGCAGGCGATGAATCGGGTTAATGCGGGGTGATGTGTTGTTCCCTTCTCCCGGAGGGAGAAGGGAACCTCCCGTCAGCTCGACAAATGCTCGATCGCCGCCACCGCGCGGAAACGATCGGCCAGGCGCTTGAGCAGGGCCAGGCGGTTGGCGCGGATCGCGGCATCATCGACGTTGACCATCACGCTGTCGAAGAACGCATCCACCTGCGGCCGCAGCAGGGCCAGGCGGCTGAGCACGCTGATGTAGTCGTGGTGGTGCAGGGCTTCGTCGGTATCGCCGATGGCCGCTTCCACGGCTTCGGCCAGCGCGCTCTCGACCGGGTCGTTGAGCAGGCCGCGGTCGATGGCATGCGGGATCCCGACGTCGGCCTTCTTCAGGATGTTGTTGATGCGCTTGTTGGCCGCGGCCAGCGCTTCGGCCTCCGGCAACGCGGCGAACTGGCCGATGGCGTCGAGGCGGGTGTCGAAGTCGTAGAGGGAATGCGGGCGCAACTCGGCGACGGCGTTGAAGTGCTGGGTCGGCACGCCCTTGTCGGCGTAGTAGCCGCGGAGGCGGTCGAGGATGAAGTCGTAGATTTCGGTGGCAAGGGGAGCCGATTGGGCCAGATGTACGTCCTGGCCTCGTTCCGCAAAGAATTTGCGCGCGTACTCGACGACGAAATCATTGCCCGCATCGCTGGCGCTTGCCAGGCCAACACCGCTGCCCTTGAAATGCTCCTTGAGCTTGTCTGCTTCCTTGGGGCTGCTATCAACAACTGCTACGGTTGATTGCAAGACAGCAGAAGAAAGCAGGCTTTGCAGGTCGATGTCGAATCCGCTCTCGATGATCGTGCGCGCCAAACCCAACGCATTGCGGCGCAATGCAAAGGGATCTTTATTGCCGGTCGGCTTCAGGCCCGCGGCGAAACCACCAGCCAGCGTATCCAGCCGCTCGGCGATCGCCAGCACCTTGCCCGCGGGAGACAGTGCGATGTCGTCGCCGGAGAAGCGTGGCTGGTAAGACTCGTCGATCGCCAGCGCGATCTCCGCCGGTTCGCCGGAGGACAGGGCGTAATGACGGCCCGCGATGCCTTGTAGCTCGGGGAATTCGTTGACCATGCGTGACTGCAGGTCATTCTTGGATAGCTCGGCGGCACGCCGGGCGATTGCGGGGTCGGCGCCGACTTGCTTTGCAATCGTTTCGGCCAGCACCGCGACGCGCTCGACCTTGTCCGCAACCGAGCCGAGCTTCGCCTGATAGGTAACGGTCTTCAGACCATCGCCCATCGACACCAGGCCCTGCTTCAAATCCTCATCGAAGAAGAACTTCGCATCCGAGAAGCGCGGACGGATCACTCGCTCGTAGCCCTTGCTGACTTCGCCCACGTCCTGCGATTCGATATTCGCAATCCCGATGAAGTGCTCGGTCAGCTTGCCGCCGTGGTCCAGCACCGGGAAGAACTTCTGGTTGGCTTCCATCGTCGCGATCAGCGCTTCCTGCGGCACGGCCAGGAATTCAGGCTCGAAGCTGCACAGCACCGCCGACGGCCATTCCACCAGGCAGTTCACCTGTTCCAGGTTGTCTTCGGTGATCCGGGCCACGCCGCCGGCCTTCGCCGCCGCTTCCTGCACCTGGTGCCCGATGCGCGCGCGGCGCTCGTCGGCGTCCACCAGCACATGCGCACCACGCAGCGAATCGATGTATTCGCCGGGATTGCCGACCCACACCGGCTTGTCGTGTTCGAAACGGTGGCCGCGGCTCATGCGGTCGCTGCGCACGCCCATGATCTCGATATCGACCACGTCCTTGCCCAGCAAGATGACCAGCCAGTGCACCGGCCGCGCGAACGCATAGTCGTGGTCGCCCCAGCGCATCGGCTTGGGGATCGGCATCGCGGCAATCGACTCGCTCACGATTTCCGCCAGCAGGTCGGCGGTCTTCGCGCCCGGCTTGTTGGAGCGATGCACGAAGCGCTCGCCCTTCGCATCGCTGGTGCGTTCCAGCTGCGACCAGTCGATGCCGGCCTTGGCGGCGAAACCCTGCAACGCCCGGGTCGGTTGTCCTTCCGCATCCAGCGCGATGTTGAGGTACGGCCCCAGCACTTCCGAACTCTGTTCGGGCTGCTCCGTCGAAACACCCGGCAACAACACCGCCAGCCGGCGCGGCGTGTACAGCGGCTTGGCGCCGGTGCGGTCGAAGTCGATGCCGCGCTTCTGCAGCGCGTCGATCACGCCGTCGAAGAACGCCTGGGCCAGGCCGGGCAGGGCCTTGACTGGCAGTTCTTCGGTGCCGAGTTCGATCAGCAGGGGTTTCATTTCACTCATCTCAAAAACCTTGGTAGTAGTTCCCTTCTCCCCCGGGAGAAGGTGCCCCGAAGGGGCGGATGAGGGTACGGCGTGGTCCATGCGACACGAGCATCATGGACTCCGCCGTACCCTCACCCCAACCCCTCTCCCGGTGGGAGAGGGGTTCGTTTCTCGCCGCCTTCGGGACCGTAAAAGATCGCCCAGGTGGCGAAGTCGTCGCTGAAATTCTCGAAACGGTGCTCGATCCCGGCGGCAACGAACAACAGCTCGCCCACCTCGAAAGGCCTGCGCACGCCACCGTTGACGAACTCGCCGTTGCCCGACACCACCACGTAGATTTCATCGCGCGTATGCGGTGTCTGCTCATCCACTCCGACCGGCCGGTAGATCTCCACCGACAGCGAGCCATGGGCGAACAACTCCGCGAACGGAAGCTTGTCCTCGCTGCGCACCAGCATGGCCAGCGCGGCTTGCGGGGTCAGGCGCTCGTTCACGCCCCGGCCTTGCGCAGACCCGGGAAGCCGAGCTTCTCCCGCTGCGCGAGATAGGCCTCGGCCACCGCCTGCGCGATCTTGCGCACGCGCAGGATGTAACGCTGGCGCTCGGTGACCGAGATCGCGCGGCGCGCGTCGAGCAGGTTGAAGCAGTGACTGGCCTTGCACACCTGTTCGTAGGCCGGCAGCGGCAGGCCGGCTTCGACCAGCTTCACCGACTCGGCCTCGCAGGCATCGAAGCGGTGCAGCAGTTCGGCGACGTCGGCGATTTCGAAGTTGTAGGTGCTCTGTTCCACTTCGTTCTGGTGGTAGACGTCGCCGTAGGTGACGACTCCCTGCGGACCTTCGGTCCAGACCAGGTCGTAGACGTTGTCCACGTTCTGCAAATACATGCACAGGCGCTCAAGGCCGTAGGTGATCTCGCCCAGCACCGGCCGACACTCGATGCCGCCGGCCTGCTGGAAATAGGTGAACTGGGTGACTTCCATCCCGTTCAACCACACTTCCCAGCCCAGGCCCCAGGCGCCGAGGGTCGGCGATTCCCAGTTGTCCTCGACGAAGCGCAGGTCGTGCACGCGCGGGTCGATGCCCAGTGCCTTCAACGACTCCAGGTACAGCTCCTGGATGTTGTCGGGGTTGGGCTTCATCACCACCTGATACTGGTAGTAATGCTGCAGGCGATTGGGGTTTTCGCCATAGCGGCCGTCGGTGGGACGTCGGCAGGGCTGCACGTAGGCGGCGCTCCACGGCTCCGGGCCCAGCGCGCGCAGGAAGGTGGCCGGGTGGAAGGTGCCGGCGCCGACTTCGATGTCGAGCGGCTGGATCAGCACGCAGCCCTGGGCCGCCCAGTAGGCGTTGAGGGTCTGGATCAAGCCCTGGAAGGTAGGTCCTGTCATCGGCATTTATTGCACTGCGGAAAAGCGGGCTAGTATAAGCGCGCAAGCCACTGACCGGCCTCAAGTTCCCGTTGTGAAGAACTCCCACAAAGCCCCGTTCCTGATCGTTGAAACCGGCCAGCCCGCGCTGCGGCTTCGGCGTTACGGCCGCTTTCCGCACTGGATCCGCGTGGCCGCCGGACTGGAAGCCAGCGAGGCGGTGGTGGTGAACGTGGAGCAGGGCGACACGTTGCCGCGACGCGAGGGTTTCGCCGGGGTCATCGTCACCGGTTCGGCGGCGATGGTCACCGACAAGGCCGAGTGGAGCGAACGCAGCGCCGACTGGCTGCGCGATGCCGCGCACGAAGGCATGTCGCTGCTCGGCATCTGCTACGGCCACCAGTTGCTGGCGCATGCGCTGGGTGGCGAAGTCGCCTACAACCCGGCCGGGCGCGAATCGGGCACGGTGCGCATCGACCTGCATCCGCCGGCCCAGGACGATCCTTTGTTTTCCGGTTTGCCGGTGACCTTCCCGGCCCACGCCACCCATGTGCAGACCGTGCTGCGTCCGCCGCAAGGCGCCACCGTGCTGGCGAAGTCCGAGCAGGACGAGTGCCACGCCTTCCGCTGGGGAGATCGTGCCTGGGGCATGCAATTCCATCCGGAATTCGCCACCCACCATATGCGCGGCTACGTCGCCTTCCGCGGCGATGAGCTGCGCAAGGCTGGTCGTTGCCCCGACACCATCGCCCGCGAGGTGACGGCGGCCCCGCAGTCGCGCAAACTGTTGCGGCGTTTCGTCAAGCACGCCCGCGGTTTGCACCTCGGCTGATTTCACGAAGATTGCCCTGTATTCCCCCGAGTCCCCCCAAGCTCCCCCCACAAGACCCATCGGAACCCCCTGGATGTCGACGATCAAAAAAGTGCCGGCCGGTGCTGGCGCGGAATGGCTGCTGGGCGCGTTCGCCCTGCTTCGCAAGGCGCCGTTGGCGCTGGGGTCGCTGGGACTGATCTGGGGCCTGCTGTCGATGCTGGCGGTGCAGGCGATGGCGCTGAATGCCAGCGTGGGCATGTTCCTGCAACTGGCGCTGGCGATCCTTGCGCCGTTGCTGTTCGCGGGCATGCTCTGGGCGGTGCGCGAAGTGGATCAGGACCGGCCCGCGCTGCCGGCGCACCTGTTCCATGCGCTGCGCAGCGAACAATCCGGCAGCCTGCTCGCGACCTTGCTGCCGCAACTCGCCGCCGCCGCCGTGCTCGGCTTCCTGTTGTTCGCGATGATCGGCGCGGACGGATTCCAGCAACTGCGCGAAGTGATGGGCAAGCTGCAGGAGACGGCCGAGGCGGGCGGACAGCCCGATCCGGCACTGATGCTCGACCTGCCAGTGGGTCGCCTGTTCCTGTGGATGCTGATGCTGTTCGCCGCGGTGATCGTGGTCAGCCTGGTGACGTTCGTCGCCGTGCCCGACATCGTCTTCGGCGGCAGTCGCGGTTTCGCCGCGATGCGCAACAGCTTGCGCGCCTGCGGGCACAATCTGCTGGCGATGCTGGTGTTCTACGTCCTGCTGTCCATCGCCTTCATCATGATGAGCATCGGCATCCAGCTGCTGTCGATGACGGTGCAGCTGGTGGCCGGACAGATGGCGGCGATATGGGTCTCTAACCTGTTACTGATGGCGGTGCTGATGCCGGTACTGGCAGGCGCGGTGTTCTACGCCTGGCGTCAGATGCTGGGTGGCGATGCAGCGGCGGCTCCGGTCGCGCAGACGCACCTGGAAGCCTGAAGCACCGTGGGAGCGGCGTCTCGCCGCGAGCTTTTGCGACGGGTGGAAATCAAGAG
>JBOHXX010000078.1:0-11635 GCA_050737675.1 Pseudoxanthomonas sp. | reverse complement strand
AGCGGGCGCGATCCTTTCGTAGGATGGCGCCCGCGTTCTTTGCGCGCCCGGCAACTGCTGGCGGCCAGCGTCGGGCTGGTCGCGTTCCTGTTCCTGGCCGGCTACGCGCTGGACAAGGCCTTCGTCAGCACCGCCGAGCAGAACCTGCGCCATCGCCTCAAGGGCTACGCCATGTCGTACGCCAACAAGGTCGAGTTCGCCCGCGACGGCAGCCTGATCCCGCCCGAATTGCCGGTCGATCCACGCTTCACCCAGCCCGGCAGCGGTCTGTATGCCGAAGTCGTGCTGCCGAGCGGGCGCTGGGGTTCCGATTCCACCCTGGGCCCGAACCTGCCGACGGCGCCGATGCTGGCGCCCTTGCAGGAATTCTTCGACGGCCCGGTAGCGATGACCCAGGTCGATGGCAGTGCAGGCACGATCTACCGCTTCGGCCTGGGCACGGTCTACGCCAATCGCGGGCCGGATGCGGAGTTCCCGTATTCCATCTATGTCTCCGAGGATTCCAAGGTGCTGGTCTCGCAACTGCGCACCTTCCGCGGCGCGCTGTGGGCATACCTGACCGCGGCGGGCATCTTCCTGCTGCTGTTGCAGGTACTGGTGCTGAACTGGAGCCTGCGCCCCCTGCAACGGGTGATCAACGAACTGACCCGGGTCCAGCGCGGCCAGGCCAGTCGCATGACCGAGCGCCACCCACGCGAACTGGAACCGTTGACCGACAGCATCAACGCCTTCGTCGAGAGCGAGCGCGAGAACCTCGATCGCCAGCGCAACACGCTTGCCGATCTGGCCCACAGCCTGAAGACGCCGCTGGCGGTGTTGCGCGCGCAACTGGACGAAGGCATCCACGCCACCGCCTTGCGCGAGGAGCTGGATACGCAGTTGAAGCGCATGAACAACCTGGTGTCGTACCAGTTGGCGCGCGCGGCTTCCAGCGGCCACGCGCTGTTCGCCGCGCCGGTGCCGATCGAGGCCAACGCCGAGGAAATCGTGCGCGGGCTGGAAAAGGTCTATGCGGCCAAGGGCGTGATCTGCGAATTCGAGATCGATCCCGAGGCCCGCTTCCATGGCGAGCCGGGCGACCTGCAGGAACTGATGGGCAACCTGCTGGAAAACGCGTTCAAGTGGGCGCGCTCGCGGGTGTTGCTGACCGCGACCCCAACCAGAACGGTGGGCAATCGTCGTGCTGGCCTGCTGCTTGCGGTGGATGACGACGGCCCGGGTATCGCCGAGGAGGACGTGGCCCATGTGTTGCAGCGTGGCGTGCGTGGCGACGAGCGCGTGCAGGGCCACGGCATCGGCCTGGCAATCGTCCAGGATCTGGTGCGCGGTTACCGCGGCGACCTGCAGGTGATGCGTTCGCAGGAACTGGGCGGCGCGCGTTTCGAAGTTATTTTGCCGCAGGGGTTGTGAGCGCGGTGATCCATCTGGCGTAGGAGCAACGTGAGTCGCGAAGGCCGCACGCCATCCGCACGTGATGCATGGATCCGCGATGGATCTTGGATTACAGATATTTTGGGTGATGGGTTTCTTGGGTTTCGCGACTCACATCGCTCTTACGTCCCCATTGCCGTCGTAGAAGCGTTGCAGGTGGGCGGCGACTTGCGGCAATTGTTCCCGCAGCACCTGCGGTGCGGAGAAGTGGTATTCGCTGGCGACGGCGAAGAATTCCTCCGGCGATTCGGAGGCATAAGGATCGATCGCGGTGTCGTGGCCGGCGTCGACCTGCTTGCAGAAGCCATCGTATTCGCGCTGGAAGTCGGCGGCCCATTCGCGTTGCCAGCGATGCGGCAGTGGCGGTGTTCCATCCATCGCGCCGTCCAGGGCGTCGAGCTTGTGGGCCATTTCATGGATCGCCACGCAGAAGCCGGCATGCGGATCGGCCAGCTCGGCCTGCACGTCGGCCCAGGACAGGATCAGTGGGCCACTGTCCCAGGATTCGCCGATCAGTTCATCCTCGTATTCGTGCAGCACGCCGGCCGCATCGACATGGCTGCGCTGGACCCGGAACGCCTCCGGATACACCAGCAATTGCGACCAGCCGCGCAGTCCTTCCACGCCGAAACCCAGCAACGGCAGGCAGCACAGTGCCGCCAGTTGCATGCGCGCAAGCGGGTCGAGTTCGAGTCCCGCGACCGGAGTAATGGTCTTGCGCTGCAGGAAGACTGCGACCAGGGCCTGCAGGTTAACGTCGCCGGTTTCGTCCAGCGTCTGCAGTACTGCGGTCGAGTGGCGTACTTCACGCCATAGCGCCGGATCCAGCGGGGCAGGCGGGCGTCGCAGCCAGCCGAACAGCGATCCGATCAGCGAAACATCCCGGGCAGGAAGCTGTGCCACTTGGAACCACGCAGGCGCGGCTGGTTGTCTTCGTCGTTGCCGCCACCGCCGTTGCCCGGATTGGTCGCCGGCTTGGACGCCTTGCTGCGGATGGGAGCGACCGCCCTGGAGTGGACCACGCCCGCCGCCTGGGCAGGTTCGTCGCGGCCCATGGCCTCGGTGGCCTGGCAGTTGGGGACCACGCTGTCGGCGCGGTTGTTCAGGGCCAGGGCATGCGCGCTGGCGGACACCAGCAGCAGGGCAATGATGAGGCGCAGCATGGGCAAGCTCCCGTCGGGGCCGCAGAAACGGCGGCGCGGAACTATAGCGCGGTTTCCGGTGCCCTGCAGGCGCCGGCTGCTGCGTTGCAACAGGTCTCGGTGGCATGGTTCATGCAGACTCCCGAACCATGTCGATACCTGCCGATGATTCCCTCAGCGCTGCCACTTTGCGCCGCGCACTGATCGCTGGTGCGCGCCGGGTCATCGCCTCGCGCGACGTGCTCAACAGGATCAACGTGTTCCCGGTCGCCGACGGCGATACCGGCAACAACCTGGCCTCGACTTTGGGCAGCGTGCTCAACGGCGCACTCAGCCGGCGCAGCCGCCATGCCGGCGAACTGCTGTCGCGGGTCGGCAACGACGCCATCGATGGTGCGCGCGGCAATTCCGGGGCAATCCTCGCCCAGTTCCTGCATGGGGTCGCCGAGCACGTGAAGCTGCTGCCTTCGCTGGATGCGCAGTCGCTGGCGGCGGCGGTACGCCACGGCGCGGCCAGTGCGCGCCTGGCCCTGGCCAAACCGGTGGAAGGAACCATCGTCAGCGTCATCACCGCCTTTGCCGAGGAACTGGAAAAGAGTTCGGTGGACCACTGCGAGCGCGGTTCCCGCGCCGGCTTCGCCCTCGCCCTATCGCGCGCGCGGCGCGCGCTGGCCGATACGCCGCGGCAACTGGCCGTGCTGCAGAAGGCCGGCGTGGTCGATGCCGGGGCCCAGGGTTTCGTGGACCTGCTGGAAGGCATCGCCGAATTCGTCGAAGGCGGCCCGCGCGCCATCCGCATGCGCGGTGCGAATGCGCCCGCAGCCAATGAGGCCGACGACGCGCTGGTCCACGAACACGACGTCGATCCGCAGCGTCGCTGGTGCAGTGAATGCCTGCTGCTGGGCGAGGCGCTGGATCGCGATCGCCTGCGTCGAGCGCTGGAAGCCCTCGGCGCCGATTCCATCGTCATCGCCGGTGGCGCACAGCGACTGCGCGTGCATGCCCATGCCTCCAATCCGCAGGCGTTGTTCGATGCTTGTGCCGACCTTGGCCAGGTCGAAGCGATGAAGGCCGACGACATGCTGCGCCAGCAGCGCAGTGCGGCTTCGGGATTGCGCGTGGCCATCGTCACCGACAGCGCCGCCGACCTGCCCGAAGCCATCGCCGAGCGATATGCGATCGGCGTGGTCCCGGCGCGAGTGGACCTGGATGGTCGCGATTACCTGGACAAGGTGGGCCTGTCCACGCACGAGTTCTACCGGCGCATGGCCGAATCGCAACAACTGCCGCGCACCAGCCAGCCGCCATCTGGGGATTTCATGCGCCAGTTCGAGCTGGCGCTGGCGCATCACCCGCAGGTGCTCTACGTGGGCCTGTCGCGCGCGGTGTCAGGCACCTTGCAGTCGGGCGAACACGCCGCCGCGCGCACCGACAGCGGACGCGTGCAGGTGTTCGATAGCTTCAACGCCGCGGCCGGCGAGGCCTTGCTGGTGTGGCGCGCGGCGGAAATGGCCGAGGCGGGCGCCGACGAGAAGGCGATCCTGGCGGAACTCGAACGCCTGCGTCCGCAGACCTTGCTCTGGGCGATGACCCGCGACATCAGCCATGTGGTGCGTGGCGGGCGTATTCCCGCCTGGGCCGCGCCGCTGGCCCGACTCACCGCACTGACTCCGGTGGCGCGGATGCGCGCGGACGGCACCCTGGGACTTTCCGGCGCGTTGTTCGCACGCAAGCGCGCACCCGAGGCCTTCGCCCGCGGCGTGGCGCGCAAGTTGCCGGCAGGCGTGCGTTGGCGGGTGATCGTGGGCCATTGCGATGCGCCGGCCGCGGGCGATCGCCTGCTCGCCGCGCTGCATGCGCGCATCGACATCAGCGAATCCCATGTGGTGGAAACCGGCGCGGCGGTCGGCGCGCACGCGGGGCCCGAGGCATTGATCGTCGCCATGCA
Organism: Pseudoxanthomonas sp.; assembly: GCA_050737675.1. Classification (GTDB taxonomy): domain Bacteria; phylum Pseudomonadota; class Gammaproteobacteria; order Xanthomonadales; family Xanthomonadaceae; genus Pseudoxanthomonas_A. The sequence goes on along the minus strand of JBOHXX010000078.1, from coordinate 7,114 downwards.
GCCCGCGCCACCATGAAGCGGCTTTCATCTCGCGCATAATTGCGGCATGTCCGCGCCCGCCTTCAGCCTCGCATTGATCCTCGTCGCCTACCTGCTCGGTTCGCTATCGGGCAGCCTGTTGCTCGGGCGCCTGCGCGGCGTCGACATCCGTACCCAGGGCAGCGGCAATGCGGGAGGCACCAATGCCTTGCGTACGCAGGGCTGGAAGTTCGCGCTCGGCGTAGTCCTGATCGATGTGGGCAAGGGCGCGCTGGCCGCATGGTTGGGGTTGCGCTTCGGTCCAATGGAGGGCGCACTGTCACCGCATGCGCTGGCCTATGCGACTGCGTTCGTCGCCGCCATCGGCCATGTGTGGCCGTTGTGGCACGGGTTCCGCGGCGGCAAAGGGGTGGGCACGCTGCTCGGCGGACTGCTGGTGCTGTGGCCGGTGGCGGTGCCCTGGTTGCTGCTGGCATGGATAGTGGTGCTGGTGGCTTACGGCTATGTCGGGCTGGCCTCGGTGATCGCGGTTGCCTGCGTGGTACCGCTGGCCTGGCTGGGCGAAGCCGACAACGCGCGCCGCTCATTCGCGTGCGCGGCTGCGTTGCTGGTCTTGTTCACCCATCGCGGCAACCTGCAGCGCCTGCGCGCCGGTTCCGAATCGCGCTTCGAGCGCATCCGCCTGTTGCGCAAGCGCACATGAGCAGCGAGCGCGAAATCCTGCAGCGTTTGATCGCCGGCCCCATGTCCGGCGATGCGCTGGCGCGCGACGCGGGACTGACCCGCGCGGCGATGTGGAAGCGGGTGCAGGCGCTGCGCGAGGCGGGCGTGGAAATCGATGCGCAGGCCGGTCGCGGTTATACGCTGCGCAATCCGGTCGAGTTGCTGCAGGCCGATGCGATCATCGATGGGCTGCCCGCGCATGTTCGCGCCGGCATCGCATCGCTCGATCTTGCCTGGTCGCTGGATTCCACCAACAGCGAACTGCTGCGTCGCGAAACCCCGGCCAGCGGAATCGCGGTGCTGATGGCCGAACGCCAGACCGGCGGGCGCGGGCGTCGTGGCAAGGTGTGGGCGTCGCCACTGGCCGCGCATCTTTATCTTTCGGTATCGCGCCAGTTTTCCGGCGGGCTGGCCCGGCTCGGTGGCCTGAGCCTCGTCGCCGGCGTTGCCGCCGCCGAGGCGTTGCATGCGTGCGGCTACCCCGGCGTGCGCTTGAAATGGCCCAATGATTTGCTGGTCGACGACCGCAAACTTGGCGGTCTGCTGGTCGAAGGTGGCGGTGAACACGCCGGCCCGGTGCGCGCGGTGGTCGGCCTGGGCGTCAACGTGCACATGCCCGAAGCCGTGGCCGCGTCGATCGACCAGCCGTGGATCGACCTGGCCGGCTTGCAGTCCCCGGCACCTTCGCGAAACCGGATCGCGACGATACTGCTGGCGCATCTGGTGCCCGCGCTGGACCAGTTCGATGCCGAAGGACTGGCTCCGTTCCTCGCCCGTTATGCGTGCTTCGATGCGCTGGTCGGGCGGACGGTCGCGATCCATCTGGGCGCGGTCGTGCAATCCGGCATCGCGCTCGGCATTGCCGAAGACGGTGCCCTGCGGGTAAATATCGGAGGCGAGGAACGCTTGTTCCATGCCGGCGAAGTCAGCGTGAGGCCGCAATGAATCGATGGTTGTTCGATCTGGGAAATTCGCGCCTGAAGTGCGCGGAGTTGCACGACGATGGCAGCCTGGGCGAAGTCACCGCCCTGGGCCATGACGGGAAGGTGTTCGTCGAAACCTTGCGCGAGGTGCTACCCGAGCGCGCCGATTCGGCCTGCCTGGCCAGCGTGGCTTCGCCCGCGCTGACCGCGGCGGTGGTCGATGCGTTGACCACGCGTTTCCGGCGCCTCTCGCTGGCGCGCAGCAGCACGCAATTGGCCGGCGTGCGTATCGCCTACGCAGAACCGGCGCGACTGGGCGTGGACCGGTTCCTGGCCCTGCTCGCCGCGCATGCGCGGGGGAGCCAGCCCTGGTTGATCGCCGGCGTGGGCACGGCCCTGACCATCGATCTGCTCGATTCGGAAGGCCTGCATCGCGGCGGCCGCATCGGGCCCTCGCCGAGGATCATGCGTGAAGCCCTGCACCAGGCCGCCGCACAGTTGCCGGCGCAGGGCGGAAGCTATCGGGAATTCGCCATCGACACCGCCGACGCACTGGCCTCGGGTTGCGAAGGCGCGGCCCTGGGCCTGATCGAGCGCAGCCTGCGCCAGGCCGAACAGATGCTGGGCAAGGCGCCGACACTGCTGCTGCATGGAGGAGGCACCGATGCGCTGGCGCCACATCTACCCCAGGCGCTGCGTGCGCCCTCACTGGTCCTGGAAGGTCTCGCCTTGTGGTCACGGGCCGGCACGGCGACCCTTTAGAGCGACGACCCTTTAGAATTGCCGCATGTTGATTCGCGCCCTGATCGTCCTGCTCATCGTATTGAACCTGGGTGTCGCCGCGTGGTGGATCTCCCGTCCCGCCGTGCAAGCACCCGTACTCCCCGAACAACCCGCAGGAGTGGCGCGGTTGCAACTGCTGGCTGAAAGCCGGACAACCGCCAAAGCCATTCCGCCCGCACCCGTGCCGGCAACGGCGCCGGCATCGGCTGAAGCAAAGCACATGCCGGTAACGGCCGTTTCCACTGCTACTGCCGCTACCGTCGCAGTGGCGCGATGTTTCAGCGTCGGACCCTTCGTAAATGATGTCGCGGCCACCGCCGCGACCGCCCGCATCACGGCCCAGGCCACGCGTGTTCGCCCGCGCGAGGTCCCAGGACAGCAAGCCAGTGGCTACAACGTGCTGTTGCCGCCGTTGCCGGATCGCGGGGCCGCGCAGGCACTGGCGCAGCGCATCGGCGCGGCGGGTTTTGACGACTACCTGGTGGTCAATGGAGGCGCGCAGGCCAATGGCATCGCCCTGGGCCGCTATCGCAACCGCGAAGGGGCCGAACGCCGCCAGGCCGCGCTCAAGGCCGCCGGTTTCGATGCGCAGTTGCAGGCCCTTGGCGATGAAGGTCCGAATCGATGGTGGCTGGATATCGCCGCCGCGGAAGGAATCGACGGATCGCGACTCAAGGATCTCGCCGCCGCTGCGCAATCACGGCCCCTCGATTGCGCCGTGCTGCGGTAGGACCTGCTGCGGTAGAATCGGCGTCCGCGATTTTCCGCACCGGATCCCCGGTCCACGCGAGTCGCCTCATGCCATGCCGGCATAGCTCAGTTGGTAGAGCAACCGCCTTGTAAGCGGTAGGTCCCCAGTTCGAATCCGGGTGCCGGCACCATCACGATGCAACCAGCAGTCAGGTGACGACCGTTTCGCATGCCTGGCACGTGCGTGCATTTCCACGGATTCCTGCTGGCCACTGTGTCTCAGCCAAGGCCGCAAGCCTTGGCGCTATGCGCTACATCGCAGCGCGCAAGCGTTCGCGATTGAAAACGACGGGTACGGCGGTTTGCATCGGTCGCCACGACTGGCCCTGCTGCATGCGTTTCCAGGTCTCCCGCACGACCGCCTCGCCCAGCGACCAGTCCAGTTGCTGCCATTGCGGAACGACGCGCCTGTAGCGCCGTTCCAGGCTGGTCATCAACTCGTCCAGGTTCCTGTGGTGGTTCAACAGGTAGGCGTCGTAACCGAACTTGAGGGTCGGGATGTAATCGTCGAACTCGACCGGCGTGCGATGGAAAGTGCTTTGCCGATAACAGCCACGCCAATAGCGCAGTTCGGCGTCGATATCCAGCATCACGTCCTGGCGGGTACCGCGAATATCGTTGACCTTGCCCATGGGCACCTCCGTTTCTGTAAGGTTTTCTGCGGGGGTTTTCCGCAACCGGATCATCCCAGCCTTGGCCGGGACCGTCGTGAGAGTCATGTGACCTTGAAGTTAAGCATTCAGCCTGTGTCGCCCGCCTCGCATGAAGCGCGCGTGTTGCACCGCCACAGCGCAGGCGATGGGGAACACGGCTAGACTCCTCACCCTCGCATTGAACGAAAGATCGCCCATGAGCCGAACCTATCCACCAGTCTCGTTGATCGGCGTACCCACCGATATCGGCGCGGGCCATCGCGGCGCGCGCATGGGGCCGGACGCCTTGCGCATCGCCGGTTTCGGCGAGGCGCTCGCGGCGCGCGGAGTGGACGTGGCCGATCGCGGCAACCTCAACGGCCCGGTCAATCCGTGGACGGCGCCGGTGCAGGGCTACCGTCATCTCGAGGAAGTAGTCGCCTGGAACCGGGAACTGATGCACGCCACCGCCGCGGAACTCGCCCTGGGGCGCATGCCGATCATGCTCGGCGGCGACCATTGCCTGGGCGTGGGTTCGATCACCGCCGTCGCCCAACATTGCCGGGACAACGGGAAGCAGCTGCGCGTGATCTGGCTGGACGCGCATTCGGATTTCAATACCAGCGCGGTCACGCCTTCGGGCAACATCCACGGCATGCCCGTGGCCTGCCTGTGCGGCATCGGACCTGATGCATTGACCCGATTGGGCAAGCACGTACCGGCGATGGATCCGGGCGACATCCGCCAGATCGGCATCCGTTCCGTGGACGCGGAAGAGAAGCGCCTGATCAAGGACAACGGCATCGATGTCTACGACATGCGCTACATCGACGAGAACGGCATGAAGCGGACCATGGAAGCTGCATTGCAAGGAGTGGACGAAAACACCCACCTGCACGTGAGCTTCGATGTCGATTTCCTCGACCCCAGCATCGCCCCGGGTGTCGGCACCACCGTGCCCGGCGGCCCCAACTATCGCGAGGCGCAACTGGTGATGGAAATGATCGCCGACACCGGGCGCCTGCTGTCGCTGGACATCGTCGAACTCAATCCCATCATCGACACCCGCAACCTGACCGCGGAACTGGTGGTGGACCTGGTGGAGAGCCTGTTCGGCAAGTCGACGCTGATGCGCGACTGAGTCGAAACTGAACACGGATGTTCGTGTTCACACGGGATGAATGCGCGGCACGGCAGCTTGTACGCAAGGTTGCCGACAGGGGCTCGATGATTACGGCAGCCGACAAGGTACCCATCAACAGGAGAGTCAACATGAAGCGTTTACTGGCATTGATCGTAGTTTCGATGTTCGCGATGGGCACGCTGACTGCTTGCAACACCATGGCGGGTGCGGGCAAGGATGTGCAGAAGGTCGGTGAAAAAGTCCAGGACAAGGCTGAGGACTGCAAGGACGCCAAGTGCTGATTCCTGCATCGCAATAAAAGCGGCGTGCTGTTTGGAGCCATGGGGAAGGGCCGGTATATCCGGCCCTTTTCTTGTTCTGGAATGTGAGAGAAATGTCGTCGTTGCTGTTATTCCGCGTTGACGAATGCTTGACCCGCCACCAACGCGGCGCTTGCGACACTGCATGCACGGTATCTACGCCGTGACCATCGCAAGAGGCAAGTCATGAACAAGGACACCATCGCCGGCAACTGGAAGCAGCTCAAGGGCAAGATCCAGGCGAAGTGGGGCGACCTGACTGATGATGATTTCCAGGTGGCCGAAGGCAATTCCGAATACCTGGCCGGCAAGCTGCAGGAGCGCTACGGCTGGGATCGCGATCGCGCGAATACCGAAGTCAGCGACTTCGCCCGCAGCCTGAAATCGGAAACCAGGAACTGAGACAGGGATAGCTTCCTTTCATTCACTACGACAACGGGCCTTTCGGCCCGTTGTCCGTTCATGGCAGGCAGGACTCAACGATAGGGCGGATCGGCCACGAAGCCGTTCGGGAAGGCGCGCGGTTGTCCGTTACGACGATCGTGGCGCGGATAGTCGTAGCCACGGGGGATGATGCCCATCGCCATCAGCCGCCGGTCGTCGTCGTAACGCAGTTCGCTGACCTGCGCCGGGCTGCGCGTCGCCCGCATGAAGCTGGTCTGGCCCACCGGCGCCCACTCGCGCTGTCCATGCCCGGTGCCCATGCTCTGGCGTGCGGCACTGTCGGCCGCCTGTTCGCGGGCCATGCCGTTTGCCGAAGGGGCAGAGGCCGCCTTGGCTTCATCGCGCCGGTATTCGCCATCGCGTGCAATCGAGGGTGCGGGAGTCGGGTAGTACCGCGGGCGCGATTCCTGGAACACGGCCACGCCGATCACGCCGACATTGCGCGGTCGCCCGGTGCGCGCCGCATAACTGTCGCCGAGGTCGGTGAACACGAATTGGGCGATGTCATCCAATGACTTGCGCCAGCCGGTGATCTCGGTGCTTTCCCATGGCTCGAGTACATACCCGGCCTGTGAAGGACTGGCGGTTTCGCCGGTGACCGCGTTGATGCCGTCCACCGACAGCACCACCAGCACTCGTTCGCCGCTGGTATTGTTCAGGCGCACGCTGTAGCGGTCGCCAGGCGTGCCGGCCACCCAGGTATCGCCGCGATGCGGGTACTCGCGCAGCCATTCGCCGGTGTCGCGATCCACGACCGAGACATCGACCAGGGGTCTTGCGGACAAGGGAGAGCAGGCGCTGGTCATCAGCATTGCCAGCGACATCAGGATGGTCTTGCGGAACATGGTCGTTCTCCGAGGTGGGCAGAACCACCAACGCATCGTGGCCGGGAATGGGGTTGGGCGGGTGCCAGCGGTTAAACTTGGCGTTGTCCAGAGCCAGACACGACCCCAGCGAATGACCCGCGTCCTTACCGGCATCACCACCTCCGGCACCCCGCACCTCGGCAACTACGCCGGCGCCATCCGTCCGGCGATTGCCGCCAGCCATGGCGCCGGGGCGGAAAGCTTCTATTTCCTCGCCGACTACCACTCCCTGATCAAGGCGCAGGACCCGGCCCGCGTCCAGCGATCCACGCTGGAGATCGCGGCAAGCTGGCTGGCCTGCGGACTGGAACCGGACAAGGTCTGGTTCTACCGCCAGAGCGATATCCCCGAAATCCCGGAGCTGACCTGGTTACTGACCTGCGTGGCCGGCAAGGGCATCCTCAACCGCGCGCACGCTTACAAGGCATCGGTGGACAAGAACCGCGCCGAAGGCGAGGACGACGACGCCGGCATCAACGCCGGCCTTTTCATGTACCCGGTGCTGATGGCCGCCGACATCCTGCTGTTCAAGGCCGACAAGGTGCCGGTGGGCCGCGACCAGGTGCAACAC
>JBOHXX010000077.1:0-11648 GCA_050737675.1 Pseudoxanthomonas sp. | reverse complement strand
CGCATCGACGACATCTGGAAGCTGACCAAGGGCACCAGCGGCGGCAGCGACCGCGCCATCATCACCACCTGGAACGGACAGGGCTACCACGCGTCGATGATCGCGCCGAAGGCGGCGCCACGCAGGCCGTCCGCCAGCGACAGCGAGCAGCAGCACAACCCGCGCCGCGACGAGATCCTTGGGCGCATCTCCGGTGGCGACGCGCGCATGGCCCAGCTCATCGAACACGCGATCCGCCTGGTCGACAAGCCCGTATCGATCCTGATCCAGGGAGACACGGGCACCGGCAAGGAAGTGCTGGCGCGCGCGTTGCATGATTCCAGCCGGCGCGCGGCGCTTCCGTTCGTTGCGGTCAACTGCGCGGCGATCCCGGAGTCGCTGATCGAAAGCGAGCTGTTCGGCTACATGCCGGGCACGTTTACCGGCGCGCGCAACAAGGGCATGAAAGGACTCATCCAGAACTCCGATGGCGGCACCTTGTTTCTCGACGAGATCGGCGACATGCCGCTGGTGCTGCAGACACGCCTCCTGCGCGTGCTGTCGGAACGGGAGATCCTGCCGCTGGGCGCGGAGAAACCCATTCGGGTCGACCTGCACGTGATCGCCGCCTCGCATCGCGACCTGCGTCGGCAGATCGGTACCGGCACCTTCCGCGAGGACCTCTATTACCGGCTGTGCGGTGCCACGCTGGCGTTGCCGCCGCTGCGCGAGCGCACCGACAAGGATTTCCTCATCGACCGCATCCTCGCGGCCGAAGCGTCCGCGATGAACGCCAACCCGGCGATCAGCCCGCAGGCGCGCGCGCGACTCGCCGGGCACGACTGGCCCGGCAACGTGCGCGAACTACGCAATGCCCTGTGTTTCGCCCTGTCCATCGCCGATGGCGAACCGATCGACCTGTGCCACCTGCCGCCCGAACTCAACGATGCGGTGTTGCTGGAGGAAGGACCCACGTTCGGCCGGGTGATCCGTTTCCCGCTGATGGCCGCCAGCCACGACACGCATCCCCCTGCCCTTGCCAGCGATGCAAGGACCGAGTTGCTCGACGTATTGCGCCGCCACCGCTGGAACATCTCCGAAGTGGCCCGCGATCTGGGGCTATGCCGGGCTACCGTCTATCGGCACATGAAACGCCACGGCATCGTCTCGCCCACCCTGCTGGACTGAGTCGCCCGCGCTGGTTGCGCCCCTGAACGCCTCGCACGCATCGTGCGGGGCGTTCCTGCTTCTGTTCTTCCTGTCATCGCCTGTCACACCTGTCGCATTGCAAGCGACAGGTGTTCTGCGCGTGTGTTGCATTGGCGTGTGTGTCGTCGCACGTAATCTTCCGCGCTGCAGCACGTTCGTTGCATAAATACCGATGTTTCAGTGAGATACGTTTGCTGCAGCTGCACTCATAAAGCTGGCACGCGATTTGCGCTTACCCCTCCCAGCAGGCACGACCGATACCCGGTATCGCGCGCCGCTGAAACAACCGGAAGGGGCAATGCGGGCATCAGATCCGCGACCCCTTCCGGTCCAACCAACCTGGAGGGGTTCCAATATGACAACGTCAACGACGTCCCGTTGCAGTGTGTTGCTGATGCGGCTGCTCGCCGCCGTGTTCTTCATCCCCGTCGGCGCCGCGCAGGCGCAGACAACGTTCGATGTGATCGGTCCGCGCGAGTACGAGCTGCCGGTGGATTTCGAACCGTTCAACGTCTTCGTGCAGTACGCGACGGTGCAGGAGAACGACCGCGTGTTCGACAGCAACGGGGATCGCGCCGACGGCTCCGGCAGCCAGTCGATCGTCGGCCTGTCCAAATACGTCCGCTTCTGGTCGCCCGCTTCCAAGCGCAACATCGGCGTGGCCTGGGAAGTGATCGTCCCCGAAGTCGCCATCCGCGACCGCAACGCGGCCGAAGGCAATCGCCACATCAGCGGCCTGGGCGATCCCATGACCGGCTTCGCCATCTGGTACAAGCCCAGGTCGAACGTGACGCTCGGCTTCCAGTCGTTCCTGCAGGTGCCCGTCGGCACGGACCGGGTCAGCGACACCAACTGGAAGAACCTCTCCAGCTTCTTCTGGGACTGGCGCATGGGCGAGAAGTTCGGCTGGACTGGCGACGCCGGTACGGTCTGGCAGAGCGAACGCGACAACGGCATCAAGCCCGGCCTGTCGTACCACACCAACAACCGTTTCGCCTACCGCGCCAGCCAGCGGCTCGAACCCTTCCTCGCGCTGGACGCGGAATACGCCGACGGCAAGGACGGACTGCCCGACGCGTGGGCGCTGGACGGTGGCGCGGGCCTGATGATCCACACCTTCGACAACCAGTCGATCACCTTGCGCTATTCGACTTCGATCGATGGCAAGAACCACAGCGTGAACGACAGCCTCAACCTCAAGTACGCCTACGTCTGGTAACGCCACCGTGGCCGGACCGGACGGAAGACCACTGTCTTTCGCCGGTCCGGCCTGCCTTCCGGATCCAAGAACGAGGTCGCCATGAAACCCTTGATCGCGCTTGCCGTGTCCATCGCAGTGCTCGTCGCACTGTGGGTCTATCTCAGCATCGGGCTGCCTTCCCTGCAGCTCATCCCCTGGATCGGGTTCGTGGCCTGGGCCACGTTCTTCGCCGCAGGCGGCGGACGCACCGCCATCACCCAGGCGCTTCCGCCGGCCATCGCTGGCGTGTTGCTGACGGCGCTGACCATGTTCGGCGTCGGCCACGCCGGCGGCGGCCTGTCCGCACTCATCGTGCTTGTCGCGGTGCTCGCCTTCGTGCTGGTGGCCATGGCCGGCCACAAGGCGTTGGCCTACACGCCTGCCGCCTTCCTAGGTGCGGCGAGTTACTTCGGCAGCGGCGGGAAAGTGGACGAAAGCATCCTGTTCGTCGCCGCGTCCTGGATCGTCGGCATGGCCTTCGGCTATGTCTCCGAGCGGTTCGGCGCACGACTCACGCGCGCGGCATGAAGGCCGGCGCAGGGCAAAGCAAGCAATGAAACAACCATGGAGAACAAAGGAACCCACATGACCAAGACCTACAACAACTACATCGACGGCGCGTTCACCGCCGATACGGCCAGCCACATAGACGTCAGCAATCCGGCCACCGGCGTTCTGCTGGCGCGCATCCCCGACAGCGATGCCTCGGTCGTGGCGCAGGCCGTGGCGGCGGCGAAGCGTGCGCAGCCGGGATGGGAGCGGCTTGCCGCAATCGAGCGCGCCAACTACCTGCGCAAGATCTCCGCGAAGATCCGCGAGAACCGCAAGGAACTGGCGTCGATCATCGTCCGCGAGCAGGGCAAGACCCAGGGCTTGGCCCAGGTGGAAGTGGATTTCACTGCCGACTACATGGATTACACCGCCGAATGGGCGCGCCGCCTGGAAGGCGAAGTCCTCAGCAGCGACCGACCCAACGAGAACATTTTCCTGTTTCGCAAACCAGTCGGCGTGGTCGCCGGCATCCTGCCATGGAACTTCCCGTTCTTCCTGATCGCCCGCAAGCTGGCGCCGGCGCTGATCACCGGCAACACCATCGTGATCAAGCCCAGCGAGGAAACACCGATCAATGCCTTCGAATTCGCCAGGCTGGTCGATGAAACCGACCTGCCGCGCGGCGTTTTCAACCTGGTGGGCGGCGCGGGCGTCTCGACCGGCGATCCGCTCGTGTCGCACCCGGACGTGGACCTGATCACCTTCACCGGCAGCGTCGCCACCGGCAGTCGCATCATGCAGACCGCCGGCAAGAACCTTACCCGGGTCAACCTTGAACTGGGCGGCAAGGCGCCGGCGATCGTGCTCGCCGATGCAGACCTCGACCTGGCCGCCAAGGCCATCTACGACTCGCGCGTCATCAATACCGGACAGGTCTGCAATTGCGCCGAACGTGTGTACGTGGAGCGCGGCGTGCATGAAGCGCTGGTGGAGCGTCTGGAGCGCCTGTTCCTGGCGACCCGCTACGGCGATCCCTCGGTCGATGCCGACCTGCACATGGGCCCGCTGGTGAACCAGGCCGGCCTGGACAAGGTTGCGGCGATGGTCGAACAGGCCAGGCGCGATGGCGCGACCGTCGTCACCGGCGGCAAGCGCGCGGACATACCGGGCGGCTTCCATTACGAACCGACGCTGATCGTCGACGCACGCGCCGACATGGACATCATGCGCAAGGAGATCTTCGGGCCGGTGCTGCCGATCCAGGTCGTCGACAGCCTGGAGGAAGCAATCGCGCTGTCCAATGATTCCGACCTGGGCCTCACTTCTTCCATCTTCACCAGCAATATCAACTCGGCGATGAAGGCCGTTCGCGAACTGCGCTTCGGCGAGACCTACATCAACCGCGAACATTTCGAAGCGATGCAGGGATTCCATGCGGGTCGCCGCAAGTCGGGCATCGGCGGCGCCGATGGCAAGCATGGTCTGCACGAGTTCACCGAGACGCACGTGGTGTACCTGCAGACCCCTTGAAGAACAGAGAGAGATAGCCAGATGAGCGATCCAAGCAACAAGCCCTGCGCCTGCAGCTGCGCCTGCCAACCGGTCGACAGTGGTCGTCGCAACATGCTGTCCGGCGCGCTCGCGCTGGCCGCGCTGGCGCCCGCCATGGGCGCCAGCCTCGGCGCCAACGCGCAGGCCGCCTCACCGGCGGCGGGCACGCGCAGCCAGAAGCCGGAACCGGGCGACAAGCTCGCCTTCATGATCGGTCCCAAGCAGGGCAAGGAAGTGCTGCCCAAGGACATCGAGATCGGCAAGCCGCCTGCGTTGGCGTACCCGATGGATCCGCAGAGCGGCAAGGTCCTGATCTCGAAGGCCAACCTGCTGACCGTGGTGCGCCTGAAGCCGGCCGACTTGAAGCCGGCCAGCGCCCGCAACGCGGCCGACGGCATCGTCGCGTTCTCCTCGCTGTGCACGCATTACGGCTGTCCGATCACCACCCTGCATCCCAGCCAGACCCAGATCGTCTGCAACTGCCACGGCTCGATCTTCGATGCCGCCAACCGCGGCACGGTGACGCAGGGGCCGGCAACGCGCCGGCTGGCGATGCTGCCGCTGACCATCAAGGACGGCGCGCTGCTGGTGGCCGGCAAGTTCGATGGTCCGTTGGGCCCACCCCTCTAACCGTTTCAACCGCTCGACCGTGAACAACAACAAGAGAACCATTTCCGGGAGGAAACCACGCATGAGACTCAAACTGACCGTCGCTGCGCTTGCCGCAGTCCTTGCTTCGGGCACCGTCGCCGCCGCCGACTACAAGCCCGTCACCGATGCGCGCTTGGCCAACCAGGAGCCCGAGAACTGGCTGCTCACCAAGGGCAACTACGCAGGCTGGAGCTACAGCGAGCTGGAGCAGATCAACACCAAGAACGTGGCCAAGCTGCGCCCGGTGTGGTCCGCCGCCACCGGCGTGTTGTCCGGCCACGAGGCACCGGCGATCGTCAACGGCGAATACATGTTCGTCGCCACGCCGCACAACCATGTGTTCGCCTACAACGCCAAGACCGGCAAGCCCCTGTGGCATTTCCAGCGCGAAGTGCCGGAAGGCATCGGTGCGCTGCACCGGACCAACCGCGGCGTGTCGCTATACGGCGACAAGGTCTACGTCGGCAGCGTCGACTGCGCACTGAGCGCGCTCGACGCCAGGACCGGCAAGCTGCTCTGGGAAGCCCAGGTCTGCGACTGGGAACAGGAAAGCGCGTACATCACTTCCGCGCCGCTGGTGGTCAAGGGCAAGGTGATCATCGGTCCTTCCGGTGGCGAGTTCGGCGTGCGCGGCTTCATCAAGGCGTTCGATGCCGAGACCGGCAAGCTGGCCTGGACGCGCTACAGCGTGCCGGCACCGGGCGAGAAAGGGTATGAAACCTGGCCGCAGGAAGGCCAGTGGAAGGACGCGTGGAAGAACGGCGGCGGCACCATGTGGATGCCGGGCAACTACGACGTCAAGAACGACGTGATCTATTGGGGCGTGGGCAACGGCGCGCCGTGGCTGGGCGACCAGCGCCCGGGCGACAACCTGTACCTGGCCTCGGTGCTGGCGCTGAACCCCGACACTGGCGACATCGTCAGCCACTTCCAGTACCACTGGAACGATTCCTGGGACTGGGCCGGCATGAACGCACCCACCCTGGTCGAGTTCAACCGCAATGGCAAGAAGGTCAGTGGCCTGATCAGCGCGCAGCGCAATGGGCGCATCTACTGGCTGGACCGCGACGAGAAGGGCAACATCAAGTACGACAAGTCCGAGCCGTACGTGACCAACACGGTCTTCACCAGCATCGACCCGAAAACCGGGCGCCCGACCTACAACGAGGACGCCAAGCCGGCCACCGGCAAGACCCGCACCTACTGCCCGAGCCTGTGGGGCGGCAAGGACTGGCCGTTCGAGGCGTACAACCCGAAGACCGGCATGCTGTACGTACCTTACAACGATAACCACTGCCTGACCCTGACCGGCATGGTCCAGGATCGCATCCCGGGCCAATGGTCGGCCGGCGTGGACATCAATCGCCTCGACCTGTCGGTGAAGAAGGGCTTCGACCACATCGGCGGCATCCAGGCCTGGAGCGTGGATCAAGGCAAGGAAGTGTGGCGGCAGAAGTACGCGCATTCGTGGAACTGGGGATCGATCATGACCACCGCGGGCGGCGTGCTGTTCGCCGGCGGCACCAATGACAGGATGTTCCGCGCCTACGATGCCAAGACCGGCAAGCTGTTGTGGGAATTCCCGACTCCGTCCGGAATCATCTCGCCGCCCAGCACGTTCTCCATCGACGGCAAGCAGTACGTCGCCGTGGTTTCCGGCTACGGCGTGGACGCGCAGTGGATCCAGGGCAAGATGCACACCCTCGCCGGCTGGGACGAAAAGGTGCCGGAAGGCGGCAGCGTGTGGGTATTCGCGCTGGGCGACTGATCGCACGGCATGTTCATGGCCAGGCGGAAAAATCCGCCTGGCTGCATACCGATCGCCACGCATGCCGCAAGGCTGCGTGGCGATCCATGCGAGGCGGCTTGCCTCGCCAGACATCAAACCATTCCAAGGATATCCAGGTGCGCCACCCTTTCCTCACGACCATGGCCCTGCTCCTGCTGGGCCTCTCCGCCCCGCAGGTCTACGCCAGGGTCTGCGACGTCGCCATCAGTGCCGACGACGCGATGAAGTTCAACCAGGCCGAAATCAAGATCCCCGCCGCATGCACGCAAGTGAAGCTGACCCTCAAGCACACCGGTGGTTTCCCGGCGGACATGATGGGCCACAACTGGGTGCTGGCCAGGACCGCCGATGTCCAGTCGCTCGCGACGGCTGGCGCCAAGTCCACCCTCGCCGACAGTTACGTCCCCAAGGGCGATGCGCGCGCGATCGCCTTCACCAAGGTCATCGGTGGCGGTGAATCCACCAGCATCACCTTCCCGACCAGCAAGCTGTCCAAGGGCGGCGATTACACGTTCTTCTGTTCGTTCCCGGGCCACTGGAGCGTCATGAAGGGCAGGTTGAGCTTCGGATGAAACGCATCGCATGACCACGCCACGCCCGCGATGGATGCTGGTCGCCTGCTTCTGTCTCGCGCCGTTGCAGGCAGCGGCCGAAGAGCGCGGCGAGCCACGTTCCGATGCGCCCACGCTGGATCGCATCGTGGTCAGGTCATCGCGACTGGAGGGCGTGCGTGCGTTCGACGTGCCGGCCTCGATCGATGTCGTCGATCTTGGCGACGAAGATCAAAGGCCTGCCAGCGGCGTTTCCGATGCACTGGAAGGCATGCCCGGAGTGCTGGCGCGCGAGCGGCAGAATTACGCGCAGGACACGCAGCTGTCGATACGCGGCATTGGCGCACGCTCCACGTTCGGCGTGCGTGGCTTGCGGCTGTATGCCGACGGCATCCCCGCGACGATGCCCGACGGCCAGGGCCAGCTTTCGCATTTCAGCCTGCTGGCGGCCGACCGCATCGAAGTGATGCGGGGGCCGTTCTCGGCGCTGTATGGAAACTCGTCCGGCGGCGTGGTGCAGATCTGGAGCGCTGATGGCGATGCGCAGACCGAGGCGCGGGTGCAGGCCAGCGTCGGCAGCCACGATACCCGTACGCTGGGCGGCCTCCTGCGCGGCGAGGCCGGCGGCGTGGGCTACCACGTGGCTGCCTCGGTCTTCGAAACCGACGGCTATCGCCAGCACAGCGCCGCCCGGCGCGAGTCCGCCAATCTCAAGCTGAACTTCAAGGTCGGTGACGACGGCAAGCTCGACCTGGTCGCCAACCATTTCGACTCGCCCGACTCACAGGATCCGCTGGGCCTCACGCGTGCGCAGGCCCGCCAGGATCCACGGCAGGCGACCTCGGTGGCCCTGCTGTACGACACCCGCAAGTCGGCGCGGCAGGACCAGTTGGGTCTCGTCTACGAACAGCCCTTCGGCAACGGCAATACCTTGCGCATGCTGGCCTATGGCGGCAAGCGCAGCATCGAACAGTTCCTGGCCTTGCCCGTCTCCGCGCAGAACAACCCGCTCAACGCGGGTGGCGTGATCGACCTGGACAGTGACTACGGGGGCGCGGACCTGCGCTGGTCGTGGCGCGGCGAACTGGCCGCGCGCCGGTTCGAATTCAGCGCCGGCCTCAATGCGGATCGCCAGCGCCAGCAGCGCCTGGGTTTCGAGAACTACGTGGGCGACACGCTGGGCGTGCGTGGCCGCCTTCGTCGCGACGAACTCAATGAAGTCGGCAACCTGGACCAGTATGCGCAGGCCTGGTGGGAGTTCGCCCCGCGCTGGTCCTTGCTGGTGGGCGTGCGCCACAGCGAAGTCGATTTCGAATCCCGCGACGCCTACATCACCGCGACCAATCCGGACGACAGCGGCCGCGTCGACTACTCCGAAACCACGCCCGTGGCGGGGCTGGTCTTCGCACCCGCCGAATCCCTGCGCGTGTACCTGTCGGCCGGTCGCGGGTTCGAGACGCCGACCTTCAATGAACTCGGTTACCGCAGCGACGGCGGCGCAGGCCTCGCCTTCGACCTGCTGCCGGCGACCAGCCTCAATACCGAACTGGGCGCCAAGTGGCGCAGTGCGGGAGGCATCAGCGTCGAGGCTGCACTATTCCGCACCGACACCGACGATGAGCTGGGCGTGGCGCGCAACGTCGGCGGCCGCAGCAGCTATCGCAATGTCGGCCGCGCGCGTCGCGAGGGCCTGGAAGTTTCCGCAGGCATCCCGTTCGGCCGTTCGTGGCAGGCGGACTTGTCCTACACCCGGATCGAGGCGGAATTCCGCGACAGCTTCCCCATCTGCACCGCCGCCGGCTGCACCGTGCCGACCACCGTCGTGGCGGCCGGCACGCGCATTCCCGGCGTGGCCCGCGACCAGGTCTTCGCACGCCTGCAATGGCGCCACGATGCGTGGCGGATCGCGGCGCAAGCGGTCGGCGTGGGGGATGTCACCGTCAACGATCTCGGCAGCGAAACTGCGCCCGGTTACCTGCTGCTGCACCTGGAAGCAGGCCGTGACTGGCGCATCGGCGAGGGCACCCTGCACGGCTTCATCCGCATCGACAACGTGCTGGACCAGCGTTATATCGGTTCGGTCATCGTAAACGAGGGCAATGGCCGCTATTACGAACCCGGCCCGGAGCGCACGTTGCTGGTCGGTGCGCGCTGGCGGTGGGGCGACTGACCTGGTCGCCGGTCCACACGGCGTTCGCAGCGATTAGAATCCCGCCATGAAGATCGCCAGCTGGAACGTCAATTCACTCAACGTGCGCCTGCCGCATCTGCAGCAATGGCTGGACGCGTTCGCGCCGGACGTGGTCGGGATCCAGGAAACCAAGCTGGAGGACCACAAGTTCCCGGATACGGTGCTGGCCGAGGCGGGTTATCGCAGCGTGTTCGCCGGGCAGAAGACCTACAACGGCGTGGCCATCGTCTCGCGCCTGCCGGTCGCCGACGTGCAGGTCGGGATCCCCGGTTTCGAGGACGAGCAGAAGCGCGTGATCGCCGCAACCGTGGGCGACACCCGCATCGTCAACCTGTACGTGGTCAACGGCCAGGACGTGGGCACCGACAAGTACGCCTACAAGCTGCGCTGGCTGGAGGCGGTGCACACCTGGCTGGAACGGGAATTGCGCGACCACCCGAAACTGGTTGTGCTGGGCGATTTCAATATCGCGCCCGACGACCGCGACGTGCACGATCCGGCGGTATGGAACGACTCGCACATCCTCACCTCCAGCGCCGAACGCGATGCGCTCAAGCGTCTGTATGCGCTGGGCCTGCACGATGCCTATCGCCTGCATCATGAAGAAGGCGGCGTGTTCAGCTGGTGGGATTACCGCATGGCCGGCTTCCGCCGCGACCTGGGCTTGCGCATCGACCTCACCCTGGTCTCGGAAGCCTTGCGCGAACGCGCGCATGCCGCCGGCATCGACCGCGAACCGCGCACCTGGGAACGCCCCAGCGACCATGCGCCTGCATGGGTGCAGCTAAAGGATTGATCATCGCCGGAACGAACAAAGGCCCGGCATTGCCGGGCCTTTGCGGTGCCACGAACCATGGGTGCGTCTTGTTAGCGCACGCGGTCGCAGCGAAAGGTTTACCGCGCCTTGCCGCGGGTAAACAGGTTGACGATCAACAGCAGGACGACCGCGCCGATGAAGGCGGTGATCAGGAAGCCCAGGGTACCGCCCATGGCGAAGCCAAGTTGCGGCAACAGCCAGCCGCCCAGGAAACCACCGATGATGCCGACGACCACGTTGAGGATGATGCCTTGCGAACCATCGCGCTTCATCACGATGCTCGCGAGCCAACCCGCAATGCCACCGACAATCAGATAGATCAGGAAATTCATCCAGTGTTCTCCTTTGTCACTTTCGGAAGGATGCTCCTGCATCTCTGCAGGAACCGTTGGAACGAGCTTCTCAAGTGGATCGATTTAAGGCTTCGATGCGTGAAGCCGCTGTTAAACCCGCGTCCTGGTGGGGCCTTCTCCTTCTTCCCCTGCTAGATAGCGCAAACCACTGGCGCATGCACGCCGCCACGCAGCAGAAAACCGGCTTCGGCTACATTGGCGCCATGTCCTGCATATCGCCTCCCGCTCCTGCACGCCTGTGGCTGTTGCCGCACCCCCGCCGCGGACGCGGCGAGCCCGCGGCGCGCCCATTGCTGTGTGAGGCATTGGCCTGCAGCGACGAGCAACTGCCGCTGCACCGCAGCCCGCAGGGACGCCCGTTGCTGGGTCCGCCGTACGAGCGCTTCGACACCGGCTGGAGCCACAGCGGCGATGCGTTGCTGCTTGCGCTGGGTGAGTCCATCCAGCTCGGCGTGGATCTGGAACAGGTTCGCCCGCGACCGCGCGCACATGAACTTGCCCGGCGCTTCTTCCATGCCGACGAAGTGCGTTGGCTGGAAGCAGGCGGAGCCGACGCCATGGAATTCTCCTTCGTGCGCCTGTGGTGCGCCAAGGAAGCGCTGCTGAAAGCCCATGGCCAGGGCTTGTCGTTCGGTCTGGACAAACTAGTCTTCGCCGAACAGGAAGACGCGTTGAAACTGGTCGTATGCGATGCCGCGCTCGGCGCGCCGGACGACTGGACCTTGCATGAGTGGACGCCACTGGAGGGCTACCGCGCCGCGCTGGCCTGGCGGCCGCTGACCGCAGGTGTGGGAGCGATGTAGGAGCGACGCAAGTCGCGAAGGC
>JBOHXX010000076.1:0-11802 GCA_050737675.1 Pseudoxanthomonas sp. | reverse complement strand
GTTGTCCCGACGAGGAGCTCGTGCCCATGGGGCGCTCCTACATCTGATTCGTGAAGTCCATAATTCAAAGCATGAATGCCGCCGCCGTCCCCAGCGATATCGTCCAGTCCTCGACCGACCGTTTGAAGATCACCGAGATCTTCCTGTCCCTGCAGGGCGAGGCCGCCACCGTCGGCTGGCCGACCGTGTTCGTGCGCCTGACCGGTTGTCCATTGCGTTGCCAGTATTGCGATACCGCCTACGCCTTCCATGGCGGTGAGTGGCGCGATATCGCCGATATCGTTGCGGAAGTCGCCAGCCATGGTGTCCGCCACGTCTGTGTCACCGGGGGCGAGCCGCTGTCGCAGAAGCGATGCCTGATCCTGCTGCGGGCGCTGTGCGACGCCGGCCATGACGTGTCGCTGGAGACTTCCGGCGCGATCGACATCACCGAGGTCGATCCGCGCGTTTCCCGCGTGCTCGACATCAAGACCCCCGGTTCGGCCGAGGTCGCACGCAACCGCTGGGAAAACCTGCCATTGCTGACCGCGCGCGATCAGGTCAAGTTCGTACTGTGTGGGCGCGAAGACTACGAGTGGGCACGCGAAATCATCTCGACCCATCGCTTGAGCGAATGCTGCGACGTGCTGTTTTCGCCCAGCAAGTCGGAGCTTTCCCCGCGCGACCTGGCCGACTGGATCGTCGCCGACCGCCTGCCGGTGCGCTTCCAGATGCAGCTGCACAAGTTGCTGTGGGACGACGAGCCGGGCAGGTAGCGCCGTGTAGGAGCGCCCCTTGGGCGCGATGCTCTTCCTTGGGATAACCGAAAGAGCATCGCGCCCAAGGGGGTGCTCCTACATTAGAATCCACAGCATGAAAAACGCAGTCGTCCTCGTCTCCGGTGGCATGGATTCCGCCGTCGTCCTCGCTCTCGCGCGCGAGCAGGGTTTCGCCGTGCATGCGCTCAGCGTGCGCTACGGCCAGCGCCACACCTCCGAGCTGGAGGCCGCCGACCGTGTTTCCAGCGCACTGGGCGCGATGGCGCACAAGACCGTCAACGTCGACCTGCGCTCGATCGGTGGTTCCGCGCTGACTGACTCCGAGATAGAAGTCCCCGAAGCGGGCGGCTCCGGCATCCCGACCACGTACGTGCCGGCCCGCAACACCATCATGCTGTCCGTCGCCCTGGGCTGGGCCGAGGTGCTGGGCGCGGCCGACATCTTCTGCGGGGTCAACGCGGTGGATTACTCCGGCTATCCGGACTGCCGCCCCGAATTCATCGACGCCTTCGAGAGGCTCGCCAACCTGGCCACCAAGGCCGGGGTCGAAGGCGCCGGCCTGCGCATCCGCGCTCCGCTGATGAAGATGAGCAAGGCTGACATCGTCCGCGAAGGCGTGCGCCTGGGCGTGGATTTCAGCCAGACCGTGTCCTGCTACCGCGCCGATGAACAAGGCCTGGCCTGCGGCCACTGCGACGCCTGCCAGCTGCGTGCCGCCGGCTTCGCCGATGCCGGTGTGCCCGATCCGACGCATTACGCCTGATTTCGCACCCGGCGCGCGGTGCGCTAGAATGCCCACCCCGGCGCAAGGCCGGGGGTTTCATGTGGGCCGTTAGCTCAGTTGGTAGAGCAGAAGACTTTTAATCTTTTGGTCGATGGTTCGAATCCATCACGGCCCACCATCCAGTCAGTCGCTACATGCGCGGTTGACGCACTGCCCATTTTTAGTGCCGACTAATCAATGGCTTGGCCTGCACCCGGTCTGGCTTTGAGAGAAATCTCTCGGAGCAAACCCGTTCTTCCCTCATAGCTTTTTCTGGTGTCCTAATTCGGAGATCAGAACGAGTTGGTCCGGGCTGCCTAGTCGATAAGTTTTGCAGCGATTTGCCGATCACGGCAGCTTGGATCAAGCTGGAAGACTCGGCCCACAAGCCGCCCGAAGAAACACAGTTCAAGAAAGGTACGTCCAAAAATCCTAAGGGCCGTTCCAGGGGGCGCAAGAATCTCAACTCAATGATCACCCAGCTCCTAACGCAAAGATTGAAGTTATGGATGCACGAGGCCGAAAGAAACACCTGACTAAGCTAAAGCCATATTCACTCAGTTATTGAATAGGGCGCTCAAGGGTGATCACCATGCAGTCAAGGAAGTTCTCGCACTCGCACCGAAAGTTGAGCAAATTCAGGCAAAGGAAGTCTTGGATGCCAACTCTGTCCGTCAAGCACTGCTCGAAAGGCTAAGGCGCCTGAAGAACATCACGAGATGGCAAAAAAACTGAAACCCGCTAGTTCCGCTGCCCATATGTCGACCTTCGACATGGACGTCATCAGACTTGGGGCCTGCCCCCGACGGGCGATGCACAACAATTAACTTTAAGTGGCGACTAGACACGCTCTGGTGTGACCCGGACGGGGGACAGTTGTGTAAGCAAGATTACTGATGCTGGCAATCGGAGGGCGACGCTTGGATCCATTTGATCCGTGCAGGTAAATCGCTTGAAAGCGTTTTCTGTTGCACTGCATGGTGACAAAGCGCATCGGGCGTCATTAGTCTTCGCCTGCAATGTTAGCGCTACCACAGATGGCCGGCAGCAGAAATCGTCTTTTGGCCTAGACCCGTCGCTTTATGGCTCGGATGTCCTAAGTGGTCGTGCAGGCAAAGTCGTGGGGTTTCAGCAAAAAAACGCAACGCTCCTGGGGAGGGCGATTAGTCCAACGGTCTAGAGAGGGGAGAGCCAATGAGGAATTTCCGGTTTGGCTGCTTAGTGCCGAAGTCAGGTGCGAATGCAGTGGTGAGTGATGTGTGTGCCAAGAGCAGCGTGCTTGCGGTCGTTCAAATCTCAGTGCTGAGGACGGGTCCATGAACCACAAGTTGAAGCGTTTCAAGTCGACGGCAATGTTCACTTTCGTGGGCGGGGCGCTGATCATCAACCCCGCTTTCGCGCAAGACACGCAACAAGACACCCAAAGCCAAGCTGCCCAAACGACAGCGATTTCCGCCTCGTCGGACGAGGCCAAGACGCTCGATACCGTTACGGTTACCGGCATCCGCAACAGCCTTAACCAGTCGATGGAGACCAAACGGGACGCCATGGGCGTGGTGGATGCCATCAGCGCAGAAGACATCGGCAAGTTCCCGGACACGAACCTGGCCGAATCGTTGCAGCGCATCACCGGCATCTCCATCGAACGCCGGGATGGCGAAGGCGCGCAAGTCACCGCACGCGGCTTTGGACCCCAGTTCAACATGGTCACTCTCAACGGACGCCAGATCCCAGGTGCCGATGCTTTCGGTGCCGCGGGGCAAGTGGCCATTGGTGGCGTGGACGGTGGCACGCGCGCATTCAACTTCGCGCAGCTGGCGGCAGAGGCCATCAGCGGTATCGAGGTTTACAAGACCAGCCAGGCGCAGGTACCCAGCGGCGGCATCGGTGCCACCATCAATATCCTGACCGACAGGCCGTTCAATCACGAAGGCATAGTCGCCAGTGCCGGCGCCAAGCTCGTTTCCGACCAGTCGCAGCCGTTCGACAACGACCTGACTCCGGAACTTTCAGGAATCTTCAGCTTCACCAATGCCGACAAGACGTTCGGCGTGGGCCTCAGTGCCAGCAAGCAGAAACGCAAGGGCGGATCGGTACAGGCGACCGAGAACTACTGGAACGTGCAGCCGTGGACCGGCACGATGCCCGGCAACCCGACTGTGGTGAACGCGCCGGCCGTCGGTGAACTTTATGCGCGCCCCAACGACTTGCGCTATGCCTTCTCCGAATTCGAACGCGAGCGCGTAAACGCGCAAGCCGTAGTGCAGTTCGCGCCAATCGACAGCTTGACCTTGACCCTGGACTACACCTACTCGACCAACGAAATCACCGAGAATCGTGGCGAGCAGAGCATGTGGCTGCAGAACAGCCAGTACACCAACGTGGAGTTCGACACCGGCGGTGCAGTGGCGACTCCCGTGTACATCCGCGAAATCGCCGGCACCAAGGATTTTGGTCTCGAGCAGCAGCGCAGCATGCAGAAGTACAAGCTTGGCTCCCTGGGTTTCAACGCCGTCTGGGATGTAAGCGATGATTTCCGCCTGACCTTCGATGCCCACGACTCCAAGAACGAGAGCCGGCCGAACGATCCGCTCACCGGTGGTGGCTCCATTTTCTCGAGCATCGCGGGCACCAACAACTGCACCACCGGCCCACACTGCGGCGGGTCGTGGGTACAGGAGTTCGTATTCAACAACGGACTACCGGTCGGCTCGCAGACCTGGTATCCAAGTACGGCGGACGCGCTGGCCGGAACCAATGGCGTACTCAACCCCGGCTTTGTCAGCGGCGAAATCGGTTCGCAGGTGTTGCGCATCAACGCACAGACCCAGGTCAGCGAGGTCAAACAGGGCCGCATCGACGGGGAATGGAGCTTTGACACCGGCCGCTTCCAGTTCGGCGTCGATAGCTCGAAGGTCTCGACCCACCGGTTGCAGGCTGCAGAGAACTATTCCACCTTGGGCGACTGGGGCGTGGGCAACGTGGATAGCGACGTCGCCAACGGCCTGATGGATCTGCTGACGCCCTACGACATCGCGGGCCTGTTCAACGACTACAACGTCGGGAGCAGCAACGGCGCGTGGCGTGGCGACGCCGGTGAGCTGGCCCAATGGGCCGCCGACCACTATGGCGCCGGCATCGGCGTGAGTCCGCAGAACGCTGCCGACAACCGTGTCGAGGAGAAGACCAATTCCGCCTACATGCAGGTGGACCTGGAAGGTCAGCTGGGCGGGATGCGGACCAATACCCGCATCGGCGTGCGATACGAGAAGACCGACGTGGTCTCGACCTCGGTCATCGCCATTCCCGAAAGGATCGCGTGGACGTCCAACAACGATTTCCGCATCGACCTGTCCGATGAGCAGCAGCCGTTCAGCGAGAAGACAAGCTATAGCTACATCCTTCCCAACCTGGACTTCAGCATCGACTTCACCGACCAGTTGAAGGGCCGTGCTTCATTCGGCAAGAGCATCGCGCGGGCACCCATCGGCAACCTGTATGCGGGTCCCAATGCGCAGCAACCTTTCGGATCGGTGTTGCTCGACCCGTCCGTGCGCGCCAGCGGCAACGCACAGAACCCTGCACTCAAGCCGCTGGAGTCGGACAACCTGGATCTGGCGTTGGAGTGGTACTTCGCCGACGCCAGCTATGTCTCGCTGACCTACTGGAACAAGTCGGTGACCAACTTCATCGGCAATACCGTGAGCCAGGAATCGCTTTACGGCCTGAGGGATCCGACATCGGGCCCCGATGCGCAGGCCGCGCTGGACTTCCTGCAGAGCGGGGCTTGCGTCGCACAGGTGGGCGCGGCGAACGCGGCCGCATGCTCCGGCAACGACACGTCCTTGTTCACCGCATTGGCGCTGCTGCGTAATGATCCCGCTGGATTGGGGGCATTCACGGGTACGGGCGCACAGCAGTTGGCGACCGAAGCGGCGTATGACCTGTATGGTGAAGCTGACGATCCGCTTTACCTGTTCAACGTCAACCGCCCGGTCAACCAGAGCCAGTCCAAGTTGCACGGCTGGGAGCTGGGCGGGCAGTACTTCTTCGGAGATAGCGGCTTTGGCATCCTTGCCAACTACACGATCGTCAAGGGCGACGTTGGCTACGACAACGCAGGCGACCCCGCCATCGACCAGTTCTCGCTGACCGGACTGAGCGATACCGCCAACGCCGTGTTCATGTACGAAAAGTATGGCTGGTCCGTGCGCGCGGCCTACAACTGGCGCGACGAATACCTGATCCTCGCCAACCAGGGAGGAAGCCGCAATCCGTACTACGTCGAGGCCTACGATCAATGGGACCTGAGCGTGAATTACGCGCTTGATGAGCATTGGTCATTCGGGCTGGAAGCGATCAACCTGACCGGTGAGGACGTGCGCTGGCACGCCCGCACCGACAAGCAGATCGTCAAGCTGGCCGACCAGAGTCCGCGCTACATGCTCGGAGTCCGCTACAAGTTCTGAGTCCTGCGATACATCCTCCCCGGATGTCGCGTGGCGGGACCACTGCGAAAGCAGCGGTCCCTTTTATTTAGGGTTGCGGCGCAAGAGGTCCCTGCTTGCCTGCGCAATGTTTTTCTGCAATTGTCGCCGTGGCCGCGGTCGCGTCCGTTCAATCGCTGGAGCCGAGATGGCCCGATACGAATTGCTCAATAACGTGACCCACAAAGACCTGCGCGTGCTCAGCGGCTTTGGCCGCGACTTCGGCGACGACATCGGCATGGTGCCGGCGTTCCCGAGCGAATACGCCGAGCTGCAGCGGGAATATCCGATTTTCTTCCGCAAGGACCGCGACAGCGGCGAATGGCAATCGGTGGTGCTGCTGGGTTTCGAGCAGCGTGAGAACCTGTTCCTGCAGGATGGACGCTGGAACGCCGCCTACCTGCCGGGTGCCGCGGCCAAGGGGCCGTTCCTGATCGGTTTCCAGGAACAGCGGATCGACGGCGAGCTGCGCAGGGAACCGGTCATCCACGTCGACGTGGAGCATCCACGCATCAGTTTCAGCGAAGGCGAGGCGGCGTTCCTGCCGCAAGGCGGACAAAGTCCGTACCTGCAACACATCGCCACCGTATTGCGCGGCATCCGCGACGGCGCGGAGTTCGGCAAGGCCATGTTCGCGATGTTCGATTCGATGGGGCTGATCCAGCCGGTCAACCTCGACGTGCAACTCGATGAAAAGAACCGGGTCAGCGTGAGTGGCCTGCATGGCATCGATCGCGAGAAACTGGCCGTCCTCGACGCAGGATCACTGCAGCGCCTGAACCAGGCCGGTTACCTCGAAGGTGCCTACCTGGTGCTGGCTTCGCTGTACAACGTGCGCCGCTTGATGGCGGAAAAGCAGCGCCGCTTGCGTGGACAGGACGCCACGGCGCCCGAGCGCGCGACGTGAGCGACATGGCCGAGGTGGCAAGCGACATCCGCGTTATCGAAGGCTGTCGACCCAACGCGCTGCCGCTCGAAGAGCTGCTTGCGGCAGGACAGCCCGCAGTGCTGAAGGGCATCGCCCGTGACTGGGGTCTGGTGCGGGCCGGGCTGGAATCCACGCAGGCGGCGATGGAGTGCCTGCGCCGCCACTACAACGGTAAGCCGGTGCAGTATTCCTACGGTGGTCCGGAAATCGCGGGACGTCCGTTCTACAACGACGACTTCACCGACTTGAATTGCGAAGTGCGGCGCAGCGGGCTCGATCAGGTGCTGGACGAAATCGCGGCGCACGCGGATGACGCGCATCCACCCACCTACTACATTGCTTCGTTGTTGATCGATGGCTGCCTGCCGGGTTTCCGGGACGAAAACGATCTCGACTTCATCGCGCACGGCGTGCAGGCGCCACCGAGCATCTGGATCGGAAATCGCGTGACCGCGTCCTGCCATTACGATACGCCGAACAACATCGCCTGCTGCGTGGTAGGGCGGAGGCGGTTCACGCTGTTTCCGCCGGAGCAGATCGTCAACCTGTATCCCGGTCCGCTGGAGCCGACACCTGGCGGCCAAGTGGTGAGCGCCGTCGATTTCGCCGCTCCCGATATCGAATGCTATCCGCGTTTTCGCCTAGCACAGGCGGCAGGACAAGGTGCGGTGCTGGAACCAGGCGATGCCATCTTCATTCCCAGCATGTGGTGGCACCACGTGCAGGGGCTGGACGCCTTCAACGTGCTGGTCAATTACTGGTGGAGCAGCTCCCCCGCTTACATCCCCACGCCGATGCACGCGCTCTACCATGCGTTGTGGACGATCCGCGACAGGCCGGAACAGGAAAAGCAGGCCTGGCGCGAGGTGTTCGACTACTACATATTCGGTCGCGCCACGCGCGCCGGTGAGCATCTGCCACAAGCGGCGCGCAACATGCTCGGGCCCATCGACGAAAACCTGGCCCGGCAGATGCGGGCGATGCTGATCGGCAAGCTCAACCGCTGAGCCGGATGCGCCAACAACGACTGCGAAAGTGAAGGGGAACAAATTGAATAACGGCAGCTTCAACGACAACGAATCGGGTAATGGCAGGATCCGCAAGGTCGTGATCGCGGGTGGCGGGACCGCAGGCTGGCTCGCCGCGGCCACCTTGTCGCATCAGTTCCGGGACCTGCTCGACATCACCCTGGTCGAGTCGGAGCAGATAGGCACCGTCGGCGTAGGCGAATCTACGGTGCCGACGATCCGCGCCTTCCACCGGTTCCTGCAGATCGACGAGCAGGAGTTCCTGCGCACGGTCGCCGGCACCTTCAAGGTTGCCATCTCCTTCGAGAACTGGCGTCGGCCGGGCGATCGCTTCATCCATCCGTTCGGTGTCACAGGGCAGAGCACGCTCGCCTGCGCTTTCCATCATTTCTGGCTGGACAGCCAGCGGCGCGGCATGCAGTCGGAGCTGGGCGACTTCTGCCTGGAAACCGTGGCCGCGCGCGGCGACCTGTTCGGACAGCCGCAACAGCCCCAGGTCAACTATGCCTACCACTTCGATGCAAGCCTTTATGCGCGCTTCCTCCGGCGCATGGCGGAGGACCGCGGGCTCAAGCGCGTTGAAGGCAAAATCCGCGAAGTGAGGCAGCACCCGCAAAGCGGCGACGTGGAAGCGCTGGTGCTGGAGGACGGGCAGGTCGTGGAAGGCGACCTGTTCATCGATTGCACTGGTTTCCGCGGGTTGCTGATCGAGCAGACCCTGCACACCGGCTACGAGGACTGGAACCGCTGGCTTCCCAGCGATCGCGCCGTGGCGGTGCAGACCGAATCGACCGGCTCGCCGGTGCCGTACACCCGCGCCATCGCCCATGAGGCCGGCTGGCGCTGGCATATCCCGCTGCAGCACCGCAACGGTGGCGGGCTGGTCTTCTCCAGCCGCCATATGTCCGACGACGAGGCGCGAGCCAAACTATTGCGCGACGTCGGCGCGACGCCGATAAAAGATCCATGGCTGGTGCCGTTCCGCACTGGCCGCAGGTTGAAGGCGTGGAACAAGAACGTGGTGTCGCTGGGTCTGGCCAGCGGCTTCATCGAGCCGTTGGAATCGACCAGCATCCACCTGACCATCAGCGCCATCGTGCGCCTGGTCCAGTTGTTCCCCTTCGACGGCATCCCTTCATCGCTAGTCGACCTGTACAACAACGCCAGCCGCGCAGAAATGGAACACGTGCGCGATTTCATCATCCTGCATTACCACGCTACCCAGCGCGACGAGCCAATGTGGAAGGAATGCCGCGAGATGGAGCTGCCCGAATCGCTCGCTATTCGCCTGCGCGCCTGGCGGGAGCGTGCGCACGCGTGGCAGGGCGCAGATGAACTGTTCCGCATTGATTCCTGGACCCACGTACTGTTGGGGCAGGGCATCTTGCCGGAACAACACCATCCGTTGGTGCGTGCGCTGGCTGATGAGGACATGCGGAAGTTGCTGGACTCCATTCGAGAGCCCATTGGGCGCGCCGTTGCGCAGATGCCCTCCCAGCAGGGTTTCATAGATCGCTACTGCAAGGCCGGGTCCGAAGTGTGGGGATCCCGACCTGCGCCGCGGTAGTGGCGCGGATGCTGCTAGCACATCATCCAGATATCCGAATTGCCAAGCGCACGATAGGGCTTGAAGGCGCGCCGCTTTTGATCATAGACAATCTGGCTTCCGATCCTGATCGCTTGGTGCGAAAAGCGGTCATCAGCCATTTTGTGAAGCAACCCTCGATGTTTCCCGGCATCCGCGCGCCCGCGCCGATTTCGTATCGGCAATTTCTGGAAACGACTTTAAACCCCCTTCTGGCCGAGTGTTTCAATCTGGCGCCAGGCAAGTTCGTGTTTCCGATGTGCCACTTTTCGCTGGTAACGCAGCCACCTGGGAAACTCGCTTTCTTGCAACGGGTTCCGCACATCGATTCGGTGCGCGGTGATGGCCTTGCCACCGTGCACTACCTGTTCCGCGGCGATTGGGGCGGAACGGCGTTCTATCGGCATCGTCAAAGCGGTTTCGAATACATCGATGAAACGCGTCATTCCGCCTACTTCGATTGCCTGGCGCAAGAAAGCCGCCGCGAAGATGTCGCCAGCGGCGGATACATCGGTGAGGACACTGCGCTGTTCCAGCGTATTGCGGATGTGGAAGGCGTCTTCAATCGACTCATTGTGTACAGGCGCAATTCGCTCCACTCCGGGCGCATCGACAATGTCCGGGTGCCTCCCGCGGACCCGGTCCATGGCCGACTGTCGATCAATTGCTTTATCGACCTGGCCCGCTAGCCACCCGCCTCGAAGAGACGAGTGAAGGAAAAAAAGTACGCCACATAACCTATTGGTTTTAAACGGATTCTGCGGTGCAGCACGCTTTTTTTGCCGGTGCTGGTTACAGTGCGATCCACCAGAAGCGGGACGGCGCAGTTGCGACAATGTAGGGCTAATTATCGGTTGGCTTTTTTTTGGGATACAAAATGTTAGCGCTAACTTTTTTTAATATTCGAGGGCCATATCGATGACTTTCACCGCCGGGATTGATGCGGGCACGCAGAGCGTGAAAGTCGTCGTTTACGACGACCAAGCCCGACGCGTCGTCGCTTCGAAAAGCACGACGCTTGAGCTCATCAGTGGTGATGACGGTTCGCGGGAGCAACACCCCGACGCGTGGACCCAGGCGGTCAGGCAGTGCTTCGCTGGCATCGACAGTGTCGTGCGTGGCCAAATAAAAGCCGTTGCAATCTCAGGACAACAGCATGGTTTCGTCCCCTTGGATGCCGAAGGTGAGGTGCTTGCCCCGGCAAAGTTGTGGTGCGATACCAGCAGCACCGCAGAATGCGTGGAAATCACCGAAGCGGTTGGTGGGGTGGCACGTTGCATCGAACTGGCTGGCAACCCGATCCTGGCTGGCTACACGGCTTCCAAATTGCCTTGGACGCGTAAGCACCGGCCCGAGGCCTATCGCCGCCTTGCAAAAATTCTCCTGCCGCACGACTACCTCAATTTCTGGCTGACCGGCGAGGCGTTTTGCGAGTTCGGTGATGCTTCGGGCACCGGTTGGCTTGATGTGCGCACGCGACGCTGGTCGCCTGAAATGCTCCGTGCCATCGATCCGGACCGCGACCTCTCCCAGTGTCTGCCACCCTTGGTCGACACGGTCAGCACTTTTCCAATCAGGGCCGACCGCGCTGAACAATTGGGGCTGGATGTCGACATTGTGGTGGCCACAGGCGGCGGCGACAACATGATGGCGGCTATTGGCACCGGCTGTGTGTTGCCGGGGAGGCTGGTGATGAGCCTGGGTACTTCGGGCACCTTGTTCGCCTACTCGAATACTCCAGCGGTGGATCCGGAGGGCCGTTGGGCCGCTTTCTGCTCATCCACGGGTGGTTGGCTGCCACTGATCTGCACCATGAACTGCACGGTTGCGACCGAGACAGTGGCCAAGCTATTTGGGTTCAGTACCCGCGATGGAGACAGCCACATCCAGGCCACTGAGCCCGGAGCAGGCGGGTTAACGCTGCTTCCTTTCCTCAATGGCGAGCGAACACCCGACCTGCCCCTTGCCAAGGGCGCACTGACCGGTCTGACGCCGCACAACGCCAGCGCCGCCAACTTCTATCGCGCCGCCATGGAAGGCGCGACCTTTACCTTGAAGCATGGCTTCGAGGCCTTCGTCTCGGCCGGAATGGAGTTCGATCACATCGTGCTGACGGGTGGCGGCGCGGGCAGCGCCGCCTGGCGCCAGATGGTCGCTGACGTCTTCGGAGTGCCCGTGCAGGTTCCGCGCGATGTCGAAGGCGCCGCATTCGGCGCTGCACTGCAAGCGCTGTGGTCGATATCGAATGCAGAA